>NZ_JBITVZ010000046.1:0-1036 GCF_044543385.1 Stenotrophomonas sp. NPDC077420 | reverse complement strand
GCGTCGTCCTTGGCGCTGTTGATGCGCGAACCCGACGACAGGCGCTGGATGGTGGTGGCCAGGGAGCTGCCGCTGGTGCTCAGGTTGCGCTGAGCGTTGAGCGACATCGTATTGGTGTTGATCACTTGTGCCATGGGTATTCCTTCGGTAAAGCATGAAACGTGCGGCGGTGAAAGCGGCGCCGGTTTCCCGGCGCCTTCGGGTCAGACGCGATCAGCGCAGCAGGCTGAGCACGTTCTGCGGCACCTGGTTGGCCTGGGCCAGCATGGCCGTACCGGCCTGCTGCAGGATCTGGGTGCGGGTCAGCTCTGCGGTTTCCTTGGCAAAGTCCGTGTCCTTGATGCGGCTGCGCGAGGCGGACAGGTTTTCGGTGGAGGTCTGCAGGTTGGCGACGACCGAGGTGAAGCGGTTCTGCACGGCGCCCAGGTCGGCGCGGGTGCTGTTGATCGCACCCAGGGCCTTGTCGACGATCTCCAGCGCCTGCTGAGCACCCTTGACGCTGTCGATGTTCACATCGCTCAGCATCTTGCCGGCCGGTGCCGGGGTGGTCGCGGTCGGTGCAGTCGAATTGAAGCCGGTGATGCCCGCGCTGGTGCCGGCGGTCACGGTCATCGCGGTGAAGGCACCGGCCGAGTTGACGCTTTCCTTGACCGAGGTCAGGTTGATCTTGCCGGCGGTCGCATCGACTTCGGCCAGCACGCCGGTTTCGCCGATCTTGGCGTTGATCGCGGTGGTGACCGCAGCCACCAGGGCCTTCTGGTCATCGGCCTGCACGCCGGTCGAGACCACTTCAACCTTGTCGATCGACACGGCTGCGGCCAGGCTGCCTCCACCGATCTTCAGGCCATCGAAGGAAATCGTGGTGCCCTTGTTGGCGGCGGTCACGGTGCCGGCAGCAATGGTGATCGAGTTGGCGTCGAAGGTGGCGTTGCCCAGGGCGTTGGCCTTGGCATTGACCACCTTGTCGATGGCGATGGCCTGGCCTGCGTTGGCACCGACCTGGAACAGCTGGCTGGAGAACGAACCGTCCAGCAGC
>NZ_JBITVZ010000045.1:0-1061 GCF_044543385.1 Stenotrophomonas sp. NPDC077420 | reverse complement strand
GCGCATACGCAGGCCTGGTTGCGGCGCGGGCAGACGACCGACACTGTCGCAGCGCAGACCGTGCACGCGCTGTTTTCGGCCTGCGCGCAGGCACGGCCGGCGGCCACCGCGCTGCATGCCGGCGCGGGCGAGCGCTGGAGTGCACTGCAGCTGGAGCAGGCCGCCAACCGGCTGGCGCGTCATCTTCGTGATGCAGGCGTGGGCGCGGAAGATCGCGTTGCGGTGTGCCTGGATCGGGATCCGGCGTGGATCGTGGCGCTGCTGGCGGTACTCAAGGCCGGGGCAGTGTATGTTCCGCTTGATCCGGACGTTCATCCGCAGCGCCTCGCCCAGATCCTGGCCGATGCGGACTGCGCGCTGGCACTGACCGACACGCCGCATGCGGCGGCGCTGGGCAGCTTCGCGGGCCCCCGGCTGCTGCTGGACCAGCCCGAGGTCCATGCGGCCGTGGCTGGGCATCCCGCCACCGCGATCGCCGACACCGTCGATGTCGATCAGCTGGCTTACCTGATCTACACCTCCGGGTCGACCGGTACGCCGAAAGGGGTGGCGGTAAGCCACCGCGCGGTCCACAACTACGTGCGCGGCGTGGCTGCGCGCCTGGATCTGCCGGCCGATGCGGAGCTGCTGTCGCTGGCCACCATCGGTGCGGACCTGGGACATACCGCATTGCTGGTGGCGCTGTGCACCGGCCGCACCCTGCGGTTGCTGCCGTCGGCACTGGCGTTGGATGCCGAGGCCCTGGCCAGCGAGCTGGAACGTGCGCCGGTGGATTGCCTGAAGATCGTGCCCACGCACCTGCAGGCGCTGTTGTCGGTGGAGCGCCCGGAGCGGGTGCTGCCGCGTCACTGCCTGGTACTGGGCGGATCGGCGCTGGAGCCGGAGCGGGTGGCGCAGATCCGGGCTTTGCGTCCCCAGTGTCGGATCATCAACCATTACGGCCCAACCGAAACCACCGTGGGTATCTGCACCCATGCCGTGCTGCCGCAGGAAGCACCGGGTGTGCTGCCGATCGGGCAGCCGCTGGTGAACAGCCAGATCTATGTGCTGGACGCGCAGGG
>NZ_JBITVZ010000044.1:0-1234 GCF_044543385.1 Stenotrophomonas sp. NPDC077420 | reverse complement strand
TGAATCGCCCAGGATTTCGTAGACACCTCGCAGCCATAAACTATGGCTTAGGCGGAGGTGGTTATGAGCACGAAGCGTTATACGGATGAGTTCAAGATCGAGGCGGTTCGGCAGATTGTCGAGTACGGCCGACCGGTAGCTGAGGTGGCTGAGCGACTAGGTGTGTCGGTCCATAGCTTGTATGGGTGGAGACGTCAGCACGGCCAGGGAGAGGTGGGGCGTCGCGTTGAGCAGGACCAGAACGCTGAGGTTCGTCGACTTAAGGCTGAGTTGCGTCGCGTCACTGAAGAGCGAGACATCCTAAAAAAAGCCGCCGCGTACTTTGCCAAGGGGTAAGAGCAAAGTACGCCTTCATGAAGTGCCATGTGGATCAGTTCGGGTTGGCAGCCATGTGCCGGGTACTGAGTGTCCATCGCAGCGGTTACTACGCCTGGCTTCGAGGCCCGACAAGCCCCCGCGAACGGGATGACCAACGACTGCTTGGACTGATCAAGCACAGCTGGCTTGAGAGTGGCTCGGTCTACGGACATCGCAAGATCACTTCGGATCTTCGCGAGCTAGGGGAGACGTGTAGCAGGCATCGCGTAGCGCGATTGATGAAGAACGAAGGGCTTCGGGCGATGGTTGGCTATGGCCGTAGACCGCGCCCATTGAGTGGGCCCGTGGGCTCAGTGGCAAAGAACGTCTTGGCGCGCGGTTTCAAAGTAAGTGAACCGAATCGCGCATGGGTAACGGACATCACCTACATCCGAACCTACGACGGCTTCATGTACTTAGCCGTTGTGCTCGATCTGTTCTCACGCCAGGTGGTGGGTTGGGCGACGCGCCCCACGCAGCACACCGACTTGGTTCTGCAAGCGCTGCTCGCTGCGGTTTGGAGGCGCAAACCCGCTCCAGGTTTGCTTCTGCACTCTGACCAAGGAACGCAGTTCACCAGCGAAGACTGGCAGTGCTTCCTGCGTGAGCACGACATCGTATGCAGCATGAGCCGACGAGGAAATTGCCACGACAACGCAGCAATGGAGAGCTTCTTCCAGCTGTTGAAACGCGAACGGATTAAGCGGCGGATCTACAGCAATCACGACGAGGCACGCGCCGATGTCTTCCAGTACATCGAGATGTTTTACAACCCGACACGGCGACACGGTTCCAATGGCGGCCTGTCCCCGATAGAGTTTGAACGGCAGTACGCACTAAACGGCTGAAGAGTGTCTACAAAAGCCTGGGCGATTCA
>NZ_JBITVZ010000043.1:0-1266 GCF_044543385.1 Stenotrophomonas sp. NPDC077420 | reverse complement strand
CTGATCAACCCGGTCGCGATGGACGAAGGCCTGCGCTTCGCGATCCGCGAAGGCGGCCGTACCGTCGGCGCCGGCGTGGTCTCCAAGATCATCGAATAATCTGTTAGACTCTGCGCCCCGATGTTGCCTGGGTAGGGCATCGGGGTGTACCAAAACGGGAAAAGAGGCGCAGGACGCACCTCGTGTTCCCCAGACCAGGAAGGGTCGCGCCATTCAGGCATGTCAACAGTACCCCTGTTGACCGTCGTCTTGCATGCGCGCTATACTTTTTGTCTGGGCAGATCGGGAGACCGGTCTGCCTCGATTTTTGAGGTCTACGGAAAGATCTTGTCGCCGCGCAGGAATGCGCGGCGTCCGCATTCAGGATATTCATGGGACAAGGCAACCCAGAGGCCTTGTCCGTCGCTCTTTTAACGAAGGAACCCACCGTCATGGCGGACCAAAAGATCCGGATTCGGTTGAAGGCGTTCGATCATCGTTTGATCGACCGTTCGGCCAGCGAGATCGTAGAAACGGCAAAGCGGACCGGCGCGCAAGTGCGTGGCCCGATCCCGCTGCCGACCAAGATCGAGCGCTACACCATTCTCGTTTCCCCGCACGTCGACAAGGACGCGCGTGACCAGTACGAGACCCGCACGCACAAGCGCGTGCTCGATATCGTCGACCCCAACGACAAGACCGTGGACGCGCTGATGAAGCTCGAACTGGCTGCCGGCGTCGACGTTCAGATCAAGCTGACCTGAGGACTACGACCATGACGAAGAAATATTCGTTGGGCTTCGTGGGCCGCAAGGCTGGCATGAGCCGCGTGTTCACCGAAGATGGCCGTGCCATTCCGGTGACCCTGATTGAAGCTACCCCGAACCGCATCGCGCAGATCAAGACCGTCGAAGCCGACGGCTACAGCGCCGTGCAGGTGACCGTCGGCGCGCGTCGCGCTGCCCTGGTCAACAAGCCGGAAGCCGGCCACATCGCCAAGGCGAAGGTGGATGCGGGCCGTGGCCTGAGGGAATTCCGCGTTGAAGACGCGCAGCTCGGCGATTTCGCCGTCGGCGGCGAAGTCAAGGCGGACCTCTTCGAAGTTGGCCAGAAGGTCGACGTCCAGGGTGTCACCAAGGGTAAGGGCTTCCAGGGCACCATCAAGCGCTACAACTTCCGTATGGGCGATGCAACCCACGGTAACTCGCTGTCGCATCGCGCGCCGGCTTCGCTGGGCCAGATCCAGACCCCGGGTCGCGTATTCCCGGCCAAGAACATGTCAGGCCA
>NZ_JBITVZ010000042.1:0-1583 GCF_044543385.1 Stenotrophomonas sp. NPDC077420 | reverse complement strand
CGGTGTAATGACGGCGAGGGGGACGTGGCATGGGAACCTCCAATTGCGAGTAAATTATCGCTTCTTGGCGTCCGTTTCAGCGGAGCAGGTTCAGTATAGGATTTTTCCTATGGTTGCATCGCCAGTCGTTATGGCATCCTGAGCTACAGGGCAGGACAGCCTCCGCCAGCTCGTCGGGCACGCGGCTACCCTCCGCGCATGCTTCCAACAACGTGATGTTAGCGCTGTGGGGGCCGCAGCCTGGTTGGCAGTCTTCCCTCCAAAGTGGGATCAACACCATGATTGATCAGTTGCCACCGGTACCCGCAAGCCTCAGGAGGATGCTGAAGGAGTACCCGGTCAATATCGATCGATTGCAGGAAGTACTGGATGCAGTTGCCCGGGAGCCGGCTGGAGCAACGCCGCATTTCGACCTCGCCATCTGGGCATTGGAGGCCCGGCTGGACAGTTTCCTGATAGAGGCAAGAGACGAACTTGCGGCCGCCAGGGCTAGTGGGGACGCGGAGCGTGTGGTGAGGGCAGTAGGTATTGAGCGGCTGATGTCGCAAGCGGCCCGGAAGCACGTTTGGCACACCGATGGGCCTCTCTGGGACTACTTCGGAAAGTAAGAGGGGGCTGCGGTGACCAGTGATCCGGATCAACTTTCAAAGTCGCAGCACGATCGAATATTTCGAGATCGCATCGTTGCCGAGAGCGGATTCGACGTCGTCACTTCGCAGGAGCATCCAAGAGCTGTGATTCTTGGTGGGCAGCCGGGTGCTGGTAAGGGTGGCTTGGCGAGGGCGGCCGCACGAGAGATGCGTGGCGATGCGGTCGAGATCGATCCCGACGAGTTGCGTAAGTATCATCCGGAGTTTGGGCGGTACAGCCGCGAGAATCCCTATAGCTGGTCAAGCCGCACCCACAAGGATGCGGGGGCGTGGGCGGACGAGCTGCTTGCTGAGGCAGTTTCAGGTAGGAAGAACCTGGTCTTCGATACAACGCTGAGCAATGGCGACTGGGCAGCCGATTCATTGATCGCCGGCCTTAAAGAGAAGGGGTATCAAGTTGAAGTGCATGTTGTTGCCGCACATAAGCTTGAGAGTGAGATTGGCGTCGATCAGCGATTCGCCGGTGGTCTTGATAGGGAAGGTTACGGAAGGCACGTGCCAAAAGCCGCGCGGGATGCCATTTACGAAAAGATCCCGGCAAGCCTGGATACCATCCATTCAAGGACTGATGCGGCTATCCGGATATTCACCCGGGAGGGTGATGAGCTGTACAGCAGCGCTAGAGATTATGAGGCTCCTGGGAAGGTGCTGAGTGAAGCGCGCATTGATCGGCTCAAGCAGCCGGAAATCGTGGAGAAACTTAGAGACACCTCAGCGCGGCTTGCGGAGTGGCATCGCGATTTGCCCAGGCATTCCAGGCACATTCCGGGTATGGCCCCCGACACGCAAGCGCGGCTTCTCGAAGAGCAAGTGCGTCATAGCGGGCTGGAGGAATCGCTAGTTGTGATCTCTCAGTAGGTTGTTCATCCGGGACATCTTTGGAAAATGGTGGTTACCACACCTGTCCACGCCCAAAGAGCCCGGATGAACAAC
>NZ_JBITVZ010000041.1:0-2014 GCF_044543385.1 Stenotrophomonas sp. NPDC077420 | reverse complement strand
GGACGTCGACGTCCCAGTCACTGCAGAGGCCGCGGTCGCCGTAGCGGAGCGTTTCAACAGGGCCCTGTCTAGCGGCGATCTGGCCACGGTCGAAGCCCTGCTCGCTGCCGACGTCCTCATCCTCGAGTCCGGGGGTGCCGAGCGCAGCCGCGAGGAATATCTGGGTCATCACGCAGTCAGCGATGCGGCATTCCTCAAGGGCGCCCATCGCCAGCTGCTCCGTCAGCGTGCACGCACCGCTGGTGAGTTCGCATGGGTCGGAACCGAAAGCGAGCTGCACGCCCAGAAAGACGGTAAGCCACTGACCGTCCAGAGCACCGAGACCATGGTGCTGAAGCAGACCACCGACGGTTGGCGGATCGCCCACATCCACTGGTCTTCGCGGACCAAGCGCTAAGCGGAGAACCAGAAATGAAAACCTGCAGATTGAACCGACTGGCGTGGGCGGCTTTTGCGGTCGCCGGCCTGGGTGCCTGCACCCAAGCGGCTACACCCGCGCAATCCACCATCGCGCCCACTGCACAGGTCGTCCCGGAAACAGCCGACGCGACTCCAGCCGCCCTGCCACGCATGACCGTCCACAAGACCCCGACCTGCGGGTGCTGCGGTAGCTGGATCGACCACGTGAAGAAGGCGGGGTTCACCGTGGATGTGCATGACATGGATGACCTGGGTCCGGTCAAGGAGCGCCTGGGTGTCCCCTATGCAAAGGGCTCCTGCCACACGGCCGAGGTCGACGGATACGTCATCGAAGGCCATGTCCCGGCCGAGGACATCAAGCGCCTCCTCGAAGAAAAGCCGGACGCACGCGGCCTGGTCCTGCCCGGAATGCCGCTCGGTTCGCCGGGCATGGAGGTCCCGGAAGGACGCCAGCAGCCGTATACGGTCGAGCTGGTCCATCACGACGGAACCACCGAACCCTTCGCACAGCATTGATCCGCAAGAGCAACAGGGGGCGGTGTTGCGGGCGCGCCGATTCTCGTCCGCGATGAAGCAGGAGATCCACATGACTCACCATTCCGAAGACCACCGGTCTCAGGCCATGAACGAGTGCATCGACAACTGCACGCAATGCCACGCGATTTGCCTTGAGACCATCAACTATTGCCTGAGCAAAGGAGGTGCCCACGCAGCCCCGGAGCACATCGCCCTGCTGGCGACGTGTGCCGATATCTGCGCCACCAGCGCCGACGCCATGTTGCGTGGCGCCAGCGCTCACTCGGTGGTTTGCAGTGCCTGCGCGGAGATCTGCCGCCAGTGCGCCGAAGCATGCGACGCCATGAACGACCCGGAGATGGCGCGCTGCGCCGAAGTTTGTCGCCGTTGCGCGGAAAGCTGCAGCGCCATGGCGGCTTGACGCGTCGAGGATCCCGCCTGAGCGGCGGGATCCTCATCTCAAATATCAAAAGCCGACCAACCGTGGTTTCGGTGACAGCCCGACACCTAACGCTTGTCGGATCCAACACAGCACGGCGCCGAACGGGGCTTTGCATCACATTCGCAATGAGGATTTATCCCTATGAAATCATCAAACGTCCTTCGCTCCTTCGCGCTCGTCCTCGCGATTGCGGCTGGGCAGTTCTCCCTGCAGATCGCGCACGCCCACGCCGCGCTGCAGCAGTCCACACCGGCGGCAAATGCGGTGGTGGCTTCGCCGGGCCAGATCGATCTCGTGTTCAACGAAACATTGATTCCGCGGGCGTCGCGTCTCAAGTTGCTCATGAAGCACGGCAGTTCCACCATGCCGATCGAGAATTTCACGACCGAGATCGTCAACAACGGTAAGACCCTGCGTGCCAAGTTGCCCCAGCCGCTGACTCCGGGCGTCTATACCGTGGAATACCGCGCCGTCGGTGGTGACAACCACCCCATGCCGGGCAGCTTCAGCTTCACGGTGCGCTGAGGAGTCGCGAATGTTCGACCTGTCGGCTTATGCACGGCGAGTCCTGGCCGACCGGGTCGGCAGGGTGCGGGGCGGGGGGCCCCGCGGCGGGGGGTCCGGGGCGCGGCGAGC
>NZ_JBITVZ010000040.1:0-2597 GCF_044543385.1 Stenotrophomonas sp. NPDC077420 | reverse complement strand
CGAAGCTGCCCGACTACATGCTGCCCAGCGCCTGGCAGATACTGAAGGCGCTGCCGCTGAACCGCAACGGCAAGGTCGACCGCAGCGCTTTGCCGACCATCGCCGCGCAGGTCGCACCTGGCCTTTCCTACCGGGCTCCATCGAACGCGCTGGAAACGCAGCTGGTGGAGGTCTGGCAGCAGGTGCTGGGGGTGCCGCAGGTCGGCGTTGACGATGACTTCTTCGCCTTGGGCGGCAACTCGCTTCTGGTCACCCGCGTATTGACCGGTGCGCGCCGCGCGACCGGCGCAACCGTGGCCCTGAGCGCCTTCTTCGAGGCTCCGACGGTGGCTGGCATGGCGGCACACCTGCGCCTTACCGGCACGGATCCGACAGTACTGCCCGTGCCGGGGCAGGCACCAGCGGGGGCGGAATGGCGGCTGGCCTCACCGGGCCAGGAGCGCCTGTGGATCACCCAGGCACTGGAAGGGGCGACCCACACCTACAACTCACCCCATGTGTGGGACCTGCGTGGTCCTCTGGATGTCGCAGCACTTGCTTCCGCCTTCGCCACAACCATCGCCCGGCACGACGTGCTGCGTACCGTCTATCAGCAGCGCGATGGCACGGTCTGGCAGCGGGTGCTGCCGGCCGCATCGGCGCCGCCGGTTGCGGTCGAAGACCTGCAGGCGCTGGATGCGGCGGAGCTGCGACTCGATGCCTGCCCGGCCCTGCTGTCGCGGATCCGCGCCGAGAGCGAGCTCGTGTTCGACCTTGCAGGTGCCCCGCCGTTTGCGGTGTCGTTGCTGAAGCTGGGGTCCGAGCGGCACGTTCTGCTTTTCACGGTCCACCATGTCGCCAGCGATGGCTGGTCGCTGGGGGTACTGCAGCGCGAGGTGTCGGCGCACTACGCCGCGCGGGTCGCCGCCCGGCCGGTGGCTGTGGACGTACCCACGTTGCAGTATGCCGACTACGCCGAATGGCAACGTCGCCTGCTCGGCGAAGGGCACCTTGCGTCGCAGCTTGCGTACTGGCGCAACCGCCTGGCCGGGCTGGTGCCTGCCCGCTTGGACTTCCCGGCACCGGCAGACGGGGCACAGCCCGGGCAATCGGGTGCGTACTCCTCCCAGGTCGCCGCGCCGGTTCTCCAGGCACTGCAGACGCTTGCACGCGAGCGCGGAATGACCCTGTTCATGCTGCTGGTCGCATCGTTGCAGGTGCTCATTGCACGGCACAGTGGCAGCAAGGACGTGTCCGTGGGGACGTCGGTTGCCGGGCGCAGTCGTGAAGCCTTCGAATCCATGATCGGATTCTTCGTCAACCAGCTGGTGCTGCGTGGCGACCTGTCGGGCGACCCCAGCGTGGACGGGTTCCTGGCCGCCACGCGGACAAGCGTCATTGATGCGCTGGACCACCAGGACGTGCCGTACTCCACGCTGGTTGGCGAACTGGCCAGCGCACGGGATGCATCCCGCTCGCCGTTCTTCCAGATACTGCTGGTGCTACAGGACTTCCCCGACCAGCCGCTGTGCCTGAGTGGAACATCGGTGTCGACCTGGATCGACAAGGATAACGTGCCCAGCAAGTTCGACCTGACGCTCTACGCCCGCCAAGTGGACGGGAGGCTTGAGACCACGTGGATCCATGACCGCAGCGTCGTGTCGCCCGAGGCGGTGCGTACCTTGTCCATGCAGTTCAATCACCTGCTCGGCCAGTGGTCACTGCATCTGGCTGGTCGGGTGAGTCAGCTGGAGCTGCACGATGCGCAGATGCGGGCGGCAAATGAGGCAGAGCGCCTGTCGCGCAGGAACAACAAGTTCGGCAAGCTCAGGGCCTTGTCGCACACCGCCGATGCAGGCAGCGACGCATGAGACTGACGCGCGCCTGGCTGAAGGCATACGGAGCAGGACAGCATGGATAACGGAACGTCGTCGAGTGGTTTCACGCTATCGCCCCAGCAGGCGCGCAGCTGGCGCTGGGATGCAGCACGTGGCTGCGTCAGCCAGTGCGCGCTGCTGGTCACCGGATCGGCGACGGAAGCGCGCGTCCGTGCACGGGATGCGCTGTCGCGGTTGACCGATGCGCATGAGATCCTGCGCACCCGTTTCGTGCGTCCGACCGGGCTGCGCGAGCCGTTGCAGGTCGTGGGCGACACCGCTCGCCCTGCATGGATCGATGCGGACTGGCGCGCCCATGCCGACTGGGCCATGCGGCTGGAAGCGCTGTATGCGCAGGAGCGCGATGCCGGGCAGGGCGATGACGGCGCGCGGGTCCAGGTCATGTGGCTGCAGCTGGCCGAGGATCAGGCGGTGCTGGTGGTGAGCGCATCGGCGCTGTGTCTGGATGGCCATGGGGTGGCGGCGCTGGCGCAGGCCCTGCTGGCCGATGCCCGCGCCGATGAGCCCCTGCAATATGTGGACGTCGCGCGTTGGTTGGAGGGCCTGCTGGAGCCGGGCGAGGGCGACGAAGGACTGGCGCACTGGTCGCGCCAGCGTGCATTGCAGTGGGCGCAGGTGCGGGTGGCTGCGGCGCGGTCGACTGCGTCGCAGGGCTGGGGCGAGGTGCGGCAGGCGGTGGTGTTGTCGGCGGCCGAGCTGTCGGTGCTGTCGGCTTGTCCG
>NZ_JBITVZ010000039.1:0-2935 GCF_044543385.1 Stenotrophomonas sp. NPDC077420 | reverse complement strand
CGATCGTTGCGCGACGGGGTGTCGTCCTGCTTTTCCTGGCCAACCTGGGAGAAATCGAAAACCTCGCCCTTGTAGATCCAGACCTTGATGCCGATGATGCCGTAGGTCGTCTTGGCTTCAGCGAAGCCATAGTCGATGTCGGCACGCAGCGTGTGCAGCGGCACGCGGCCTTCGCGGTACCACTCCGAACGGGCGATTTCAGCACCGTTCAAGCGGCCACCCACGTTGACCTTGATGCCCAGGGCACCCAGGCGCATCGCGTTGCCGACCGAGCGCTTCATGGCGCGGCGGAACATGATGCGACGCTCCAGCTGCTGCGCGATCGACTCGGCAACCAGCTGTGCGTCCAGCTCGGGCTTGCGCACTTCGGTGACGTTGATGTGCGCCGGGACGCCCATCATCTCGCTCACTTCCTTGCGCAGCTTTTCGATGTCCTCGCCACGCTTGCCGATCACCACGCCCGGACGGGCGGTGTGGATCGTCACGCGGGCGGTCTTGGCCGGACGCTCGATGAGGATCTTGCTGATGCCGGCCTGCGCGAGCTTCTTGCGCAGCATGTCCCGCACCTTCAGGTCGGCCGCCAGGTAACCAGCGAACTCGGCCTTGTTGGCGTACCACTTGGAGTTCCAGTCCTTGGAAATGCCGAGGCGGATACCAATCGGATGAACTTTATGACCCATGGTGTTTTCCTTTCCGCTTACTTGCCGGCGCCCACAACCACAGTGATGTGGCTGGTGCGCTTGAGGATGCGGGTGCCGCGGCCTTTCGCCCGCGCCATGAAACGCTTCAGGGTCGGACCTTCATCAACCATGATGGTCTGAACCTTCAGCTCGTCGACGTCGGCGCCCTGGTTGTTCTCGGCATTGGCAATAGCCGACTCCACCACCTTCTTGATCAGGTGGGCAGCCTTCTTGTCCGAGAACTTCAGCAGGTTGACCGCACGCTCGGCCGGCAGGCCGCGCACCTGGTCAGCGACCAGGCGGGCTTTCTGCGCAGAGATGCGCGCGGAGCGCAGGATTGCTTTCGCTTCCATTGTCATCTCTCCTTACTTGCCCGACTTCTTGTCACCACCGTGACCCTTGAAGGTCCGGGTGATGGCAAATTCGCCGAGCTTATGGCCGACCATGTTCTCGTTGACGAGCACCGGAACGTGGTTCTTACCGTTATGAACGGCGATGGTGATGCCTACCATTTCCGGCAGGATCATCGAACGGCGCGACCAGGTCTTGATCGGCTTCTTGCTACCCGCAGCGGCCTCCACCTTCTTGACGAGGTGGTGATCGACGAACGGGCCCTTCTTGAGTGAACGTGCCATGGTCGATTAGCCCCTACGATCGCGGACGATGAATTGCTGGGTGCGCTTGTTCTTGCGCGTCTTGTAACCCTTGGTCGGAACACCCCACGGGGTGACCGGATGCGGATTACCCTGGCCGGCCTTCGCCTCACCACCACCGTGCGGGTGGTCAACCGGGTTCATGGCAGCACCACGAACGGTCGGGCGGACACCGCGCCAGCGCTTGGCGCCAGCCTTGCCCAGCTTTTCCAGGTTGTGTTCGTCGTTGCCGACTTCACCGATGGTGGCGCGGCACTCGACCGGAACCTTGCGCATCTCACCCGAGCGCAGGCGCAGGGTGGCGAACAGGCCTTCACGAGCGACGAGCTGCACGGCGGCGCCGGCGGCACGCGCGATCTGTGCACCCTTGCCCGGCTTCAGTTCGATGCCGTGGACAGTGGTACCGACCGGGATGTTGCGCAGCGGCAGGGTGTTACCGGCCTTGATCGGCGCATCCGAACCCGCGATCACCTGGTCACCGGCCTTCAGGCCCTTCGGTGCGATGATGTAGCGGCGCTCGCCGTCGACGTAGCACAGCAGGGCGATGTGGGCGGTGCGGTTCGGATCGTATTCGATGCGTTCCACGCGCGCCGGAATGCCTTCCTTGTTGCGCTTGAAGTCGATCAGACGGTAGTGCTGCTTGTGACCACCGCCCACGTGACGGGTGGTGATGCGACCGTGGTGGTTACGACCACCGGAATTGCTCTTCGGCTCCAGCAACGCTGCGTGCGGTGCGCCCTTGTGCAGATCGGGCGTAACCACGCGCACGGCCGAACGGCGGCCGGGGGAAGTGGGCTTGAATTTCATCAATGGCATGGGATGTACCTCAGGCCTTGGCCGTTACATCGATGGACTGGCCATCGGCGAGACGCACGTATGCCTTGCGCCAATCGCCGCGACGGCCGGTGCGGTTACGGAAGGACTTGTTCTTGCCCTTCACGTTCAGCACGTTGACCGCTTCGACCTTGACGTCGAACAGCTGCTCGACCGCGGCCTTTACATCGGCCTTGGTGGCTTCGTTCGAGATCTCGAAGACATACTGGTTGGAATGTTCCTGCAGGCGCGCGGTCTTTTCGGAGACACGCGGGGCACGCAGCACGCTGAAGATTTTTTCGTTGCTGTTCATGCCAGCCACTCCTCGACCTTCTTGACCGCATCCGCGGTGATGACGACCGTGTCGGCACCGACCAGCGACACCGGATCCAGGCCCTGCACGTCACGCACTTCCACGTAGGGAACGTTGCGCGCGGACAGGTACAGGTGCTCGGAGGCTTCCTCGGTGACGATCAGCGGGCGCTTGCCCACTTCCAGGCCGGCCAGCTTGGCGATCAGACCCTTCGTGCTGGTCGCTTCGACGTCGAAGGACTCCACGATGGTCAGGCGGCCCTGACGGTTCAGCTCGGACAGGATCGCGCACATGGCGGCACGGTACTGCTTGCGGTTGACCTTCTGCTCGAAGCTGCGCGGCTTGGCCGCGAAGGTGACACCACCGCCGACGAAGATCGGAGCCGTCAGCGCGCCATGACGCGCACCGCCGCCCTTCTGCTTCTTCGACTTCTTGGTGGTACCAGCCACTTCAGAGCGAGTCTTCTGTGCCTTGGT
>NZ_JBITVZ010000038.1:0-4664 GCF_044543385.1 Stenotrophomonas sp. NPDC077420 | reverse complement strand
TCGCCACGCCGGCATTGAGCCTGAAGTCATTGAGTACCTGGTCAACCCACCCAGCCGAACGCGGCTTGCCGAGCTGATTGCCGCCGCCGGATTGGATGTTCGCGGTGCAATCCGCCAGAAAGGCACACCCTATCTGGAGCTGGGGCTGGACGATTACGCGTTGAGCGAGGACGCACTGCTGGATGCCATGCTGGCCAATCCTATTCTCATCAATCGCCCCTTCGTCCAGACCACCATGGGCACGCGCCTGTGCCGGCCTTCTGAGGTGGTTCTGGACATCCTGCCAGCAGTGCACGAGCCCTTTACCAAGGAAGATGGCGAAGTCGTGATCGATCAGGACGGCAAGCGCGTCCGCTGAGTTGCTAAGCGGCAGGGAGAGTTCGCGGCAGGGAGAGTTCGAGAGCATGCAGAGCGCGTCCAGACAGCCGCAGAAGCTGCCCCAGCTGATCGTTGCGCTGGGGGTGGGCCAGATCATTGCGTGGGCCAGCAGCTATTACCTGTTGGCAGTTCTGGCGCTTCCCATGTCCAGAAGCATTGGTTGGTCGCTGGGGCTGGTGGTGGGAGGCCTTTCCGCTGGGCTGGTCACAGCCGGACTACTGGCTCCCCTGGCCGGTCGGACCATCGACAGGCGGGGAGGGCGCGCCGTGCTGGCGGTCAGCTCCATAGTGTTTGCCATGGGCTTGGCGGTGCTGGCCACGTCCCACTCCCCAGCTACCTATTACCTTGGCTGGGTGGTACTGGGCGTTGCCATGTCTGCGGGCCTTTATGACGCAGCGTTCTCGACGCTTGGACAGCTGCTCGGGGCAAACGCGAAGCGATCCATTGCCGGCCTGACCTTGGTGGCCGGCTTTGCAAGCACGCTCGGCTGGCCAGCGCTGACCCACCTTGAAGAGGCCATGGGATGGCGCGGCGCGTTGTGGGTAGCCGCCGCATTCAACCTGCTTGTCGCATTGCCCATCCACTTGCTCGCGATTCCGAAGCATCAACCTCGTACTGGCTCAAGGACACCTTGGCCAGCGCCGGCGGCTGCCCCGGCCAGTATTGCAGCAATCGTCAAGGCTGCAGCACCGCCAGCACATTGGCTTGTGCTCATCGGCCTGTTGTTGACCTGCCAGGCAGCCATCATGGCGACCTTGTCGGTGCATCTGATCGCTTTGCTGGGTGCCAACGGGTTGGCGCCATCGGTGGCGCTGCTCGCTGGCATCGTCATCGGCCCGGCCCAGGTCGTCGCTCGTTTGCTGGAGATGCACTTTGGACGAGGCGTGCACCCCACCTGGTCTGCGCGCGTGGGAATTGCAGCGACGTTGGCTGCACTCCTGCTGCTGCTCACCGGACACCCGTGGACAGCGATCGCTTCATTCGTCATTTACGGTGCCGGCAACGGGATACTCACGGTGGCCCGCGGGACCCTCCCGTTAGCCTTGATCGGATCGGCGGACTACGGCAAGACCATGGGCAACCTTGCCCGACCCATGCTACTGGCACAGGCGGCGGCACCGCCCCTTGCAGCCATTGCATTGGAGCGAATCGGACCTGCCTGGCTGATCTGCCTGCTGGCGCTGCTTGCCACCGTTTCCTTGGTCGTAAGCTGGTGGCTGCCTTCGAAGATGCAATGCGCGCGCCATTGATGGTGCAGCGCATGCACACTTGAACTCAAACACTGTGCCCCGGCGATTTGAGGTAACACCGCAAGCGGCTCTCCGCCTCGTCCAATTCTAACCCCAGGCAAAGTTGGACAGCTGCGTCACTCGTCCCGTACCGGAGGTTCATTTCCTTCTGCGTGCCGGCATTACATCAACGCTCGCCTCAGGTAGTGCGCCGAGCTGAATCAATCTATCCCGCGATTCGCGATACGACTGGTAAAACTGCGCCCACTTACTGAATCCGCCCAACTCGCCGACCGCCCGAATCAATGCAACATGTGACGAAGTCAGCAAGGCAACCTGAGACTCAAGCTCCGAGATATACAGGTCGCGGTCCGCGAGTGCGCTGGCAGCTGCGGCACCGGCCAACTTGGCGGGCCTGCCACGCCAACGACGAAACTCAGCCTGCCGCTGCTGGTAACTGGTTAGAAGCCGACTACGTTCTAAGTTGCGCGTAATTGATGACGCAGCGTTGATCTTTGGGTGCAGTCGTGCGACGGCCCGCGCAGTGATGTCCTCATCCCGCGACAGGAGATCATCAAGCACCAAGCGCATTTCCGGGTCCGGGTCAGTCTTGCTGGGCTCAGAGCTGTCACTATTCATCCAAAACTCCCTTGGGTGCAGCAAGCGAAAGGTCCTGACCGCCTGGAAACGGCTTCTCCCCTGGCGCCGTGGCTAGAAGCGTCCGCACGCCCGCCAGCCTAGTCTTCGCGTGATGAATCTGATTGCTTCGACCTAGGCTGCTAGAGGACCTTGCCTCCGCAGCCTCAACTGTCGCGACAAGCTTTAGCTCAAGGGTCTGCAGATGGCTTCTATTCTCAGGCAGATCGGTAGCGGAAAGGTGCCTGCAGCCAGAGAAGCACTCCAGGTGCTTTGGGCACGGATCTACAGTGAAGCTGTTCAAGCAATGTCCGTAGGGGGTTGCATGAAATCCATCGGCCTCCGCCTTCAAGAAATCGAACGCAGCAGCATCGCCCTCACTACTCTGAATCTGCTTGAATGCGTTCACGATTGGGCCGCTGGCCCGACCCAACTGAATCATCCTGGCCACGGTGGACGCCTTGTCGCCCAGTGCCGCTTCCACCTCGTCTGGAAGCTCGAGTTGATCAAGCTCTTCCGCCAAGCTGCGATGATCATACTCGTAGCTCTGAACCACGCTACGGCGGTTGAATCGCTTTGAGATGATTGTGTCCGCAACACCAAGCCTGAAGAGCTCAGTATTCTGCAGATGACGAAGAGAGTGCGAGGTCAGAACCAGCTCCTTGTCCGCTGCGGACTGGCCGTAGCGTTGAAACAGCGTATCGCGGGATTTCTGCTCGCCTAGACCGCGATTGACCAGGCCTTCGTCTGGCCTGCCAACGGCAAAATACCGGCTGACATCGCAGATTCCTCCGTTTCGCTCCTCGCTGAGCGATCGCTTCGGATGCAGAAAAAGGAACTCCCATGAAGCAAAGTTGCGATCCTCCAGGCTGAAGGGCTCGGCGTCAGGCAACTTTGAAGCCGCCGCAGTACGAAGGTGACTCTCAAGCTCGCCAATTCTCACGAATGCGGAATGTAGATCGCCCCCAGCGCTGCTAAAGGAAATGGCCTTCCCATCTTCATTTCTAAGTGACACAGCGCCGCAGTCTCGGCTGTCGATCCCTGCCATTCGACGAAAGTACATGCTTGCGGCTGCACTCACCTTCACTTGGGAGTGCACACTCATCTGCTCCTGCAGACGCTGTATCTCAGCGAAGCTCTCGACCGAATAATGTCGGCGGCACCTGTCTATAAGACTTTTCTTCTGCACATCACTCAAGTCCAGCCAGAACGCATTGCCTGTAAGAAAGGTGTAGATCCGCGTGACCGGAACCAAGTCACCTGGCTGAAAGTCTGGAAGAAGGCGCCCTGTATCGACCTGCTTCCTCAGGGTATTTCGAAGAGGATCGGTGATTGCCACGGCTCGTGCGAGCGTCTCCATAACAATGTCCTCAAACATCTTTGGCACATAGTGACTCCTTTCGATGAGCACCGTGCTTCTTGCGTTCTTCGCCTGTTGCTTTTCGGCAAAATGCCGGATCATTAGTGAATGCGAATACCCGCCCAATTCGCCGGCAGGGCGCTGCTTCGAGTCGTAGTAGTGTCTCTCTGTACGCCAATCTACGGGGAGTAGAACAGCCTCGCCAATCCTAAATCCGGTTAATATCATTATGCGGATAGCTGCGAATCGAACCTCGTCCATGAACGTCAGTGGCTGCTCGGTCATCACGATCCTGACCAACTCCCAGAACGCGCGGCGCTCCGGCAGGCGCTCAGCCCTTTTACGTTCCTCGAGGCTGTGCTTGATCTCAGATTGCGATCTTAAAAACTTGGATCGCCGCGGAGCCCGGGTCTGAAGGCGAGATGACGCAAGGGCAGGGTAGAGTGGTCCCGAATCCGTCAAGTGATTGATGTCGAACAGATCGTTGGTCAGTCCCGCGATCAAGTCGCCGAGCTTGCCTGAGGCCTGAACTTCCTTCCCGATAGCAACCGCCAGGGCCATGTCGTCAACTGTAGCTTGCCACGGTTCAATCGCCGCCAGGCAGGTCGCAATCACCCGCAGTGGCCGAACTACACTATTGGTTACGTGGCCTGGCGAGTTCCTTCGAACAAAGAGTTGCTGCATCACGGCGGCCTTGATGAGGTCCTGCCATGGTGTGGAAAAAGTCACAAAGGGCAGCGGTGGAAGCCCATTGGAGACGCGGACACCATTTAGCGCGCTCAGCGCAGAGGGATCGGAGCAAAGGTGGCGAAGGCGGTGCGTAGGTGCAACACCGCCTGCGAGTTTTGTCAGGTCCCACTCCTGACCCTTAACTGCGGCCCCAGTGTGATCAAGGGAAATCTCCCAACTCACACCGTGCGTTGCCGCCAACGCCATACCGTGCCGAACAAACGCATCAAAGTGGATTGAATCGCCCAGGCTTTTGTAGACACTCTTCAGCCGTTTAGTGCGTACTGCCGTTCAAACTCTATCGGGGACAGGCCGCCATTGGAACCGTGTCG
>NZ_JBITVZ010000037.1:2500-5230 GCF_044543385.1 Stenotrophomonas sp. NPDC077420 | reverse complement strand
CGACATGTCATGTCGGCCAAGGCAACTTGAGGTTATATGGTCAAGCCACACGGATCATTAGTATCAGTTAGCTCAATACATTGCTGTACTTACACACCTGACCTATCAACCACATAGTCTATATGGTTCCTTCAGGGGGCTTGTGCCCCGGGAGATCTCATCTTGAGGCGCGCTTCCCGCTTAGATGCTTTCAGCGGTTATCGCTTCCGAACATAGCTACCCGGCAATGCCACTGGCGTGACAACCGGAACACCAGAGGTTCGTCCACTCCGGTCCTCTCGTACTAGGAGCAGCCCCTCTCAAATCTCCAACGCCCATGGCAGATAGGGACCGAACTGTCTCACGACGTTCTGAACCCAGCTCGCGTACCACTTTAAATGGCGAACAGCCATACCCTTGGGACCGACTACAGCCCCAGGATGTGATGAGCCGACATCGAGGTGCCAAACACCGCCGTCGATATGAACTCTTGGGCGGTATCAGCCTGTTATCCCCGGAGTACCTTTTATCCGTTGAGCGATGGCCCTTCCATACAGAACCACCGGATCACTAAGTCCTAGTTTCCTACCTGCTTGATCCGTCGATCTTGCAGTCAAGCACGCTTATGCCTTTGCACACAGTGCGCGATGTCCGACCGCGCTGAGCGTACCTTCGAGCTCCTCCGTTACTCTTTAGGAGGAGACCGCCCCAGTCAAACTACCCACCATACACGGTCCCCGACCCAGATAATGGGCCCAGGTTAGAACGTCAAGCACGACAGGGTGGTATTTCAAGGATGGCTCCACCACAGCTAGCGCCATGGTTTCATAGCCTCCCACCTATCCTACACAGACGAACTCAACGTTCAGTGTAAAGCTATAGTAAAGGTTCACGGGGTCTTTCCGTCTTGCCACGGGAACGCTGCATCTTCACAGCGATTTCAATTTCACTGAGTCTCGGGTGGAGACAGCGCCGCTGTCGTTACGCCATTCGTGCAGGTCGGAACTTACCCGACAAGGAATTTCGCTACCTTAGGACCGTTATAGTTACGGCCGCCGTTTACTGGGGCTTCGATCAAGAGCTTCGCCTTGCGGCTGACCCCATCAATTAACCTTCCAGCACCGGGCAGGCGTCACACCCTATACGTCCACTTTCGTGTTTGCAGAGTGCTGTGTTTTTGATAAACAGTCGCAGCGGCCTGGTTTCTGCGGCCCTCTTCAGCTATAGCTCGCATGAGCCACCAAAAAGGGCGCACCTTCTCCCGAAGTTACGGTGCCATGTTGCCTAGTTCCTTCACCCGAGTTCTCTCAAGCGCCTGAGAATTCTCATCCTACCCACCTGTGTCGGTTTACGGTACGGTCTGCGTAAGCTGAAGCTTAGGAGCTTTTCCTGGAAGCGTGGTATCAGTGACTTTGTCTTAAAGACTCGTCTCGGTGCTCGGTCTTGAAGGATCCCGGATTTGCCAAAGATCCAAACCTACCGCCTTTCCCCCGGACAACCAACGCCGGGTACACCTAACCTTCTCCGTCCCTCCATCGCACTTACGCGAGGTGCAGGAATATTAACCTGCTTCCCATCGACTACGACTTTCGTCCTCGCCTTAGGGGCCGACTCACCCTGCGCCGATTAACGTTGCGCAAGGAAACCTTGGGCTTTCGGCGTGCGGGTTTTTCACCCGCATTATCGTTACTCATGTCAGCATTCGCACTTCCGATACCTCCAGCAGACTTCTCAATCCACCTTCAACGGCTTACGGAACGCTCCTCTACCGCGTACATATAAATATGCACACCCCAAGCTTCGGTTCACTGCTTAGCCCCGTTAAATCTTCCCCGCAGACCGACTCGACCAGTGAGCTATTACGCTTTCTTTAAAGGGTGGCTGCTTCTAAGCCAACCTCCTGGCTGTCTGTGCCTTTCCACATGGTTTTCCACTTAGCAGTGAATTTGGGACCTTAGCTGTGGGTCTGGGTTGTTTCCCTTTTCACGACGGACGTTAGCACCCGCCGTGTGTCTCCCATACAGTCCGTCTCGGTATTCGGAGTTTGCAATGGTTTGGTAAGTCGCGATGACCCCCTAGCCATAACAGTGCTCTACCCCCGAGAGGATACATATGAGGCGCTACCTAAATAGCTTTCGAGGAGAACCAGCTATCTCCGGGTTCGATTAGCTTTTCACTCCTAATCACAGCTCATCCCCGTCTTTTGCAACAGACGTGGGTTCGGGCCTCCAGTACCTGTTACGGCACCTTCACCCTGGCCATGACTAGATCACCCGGTTTCGGGTCTACTGCCCGCGACTATGCGCCCTTATCAGACTCGGTTTCCCTTCGCCTCCCCTATACGGTTAAGCTTGCCACGAACAGTAAGTCGCTGACCCATTATACAAAAGGTACGCAGTCACTCTTTCGAGCTCCTACTGCTTGTACGCACACGGTTTCAGGATCTATTTCACTCCCCTCTCCGGGGTTCTTTTCGCCTTTCCCTCACGGTACTGGTTCACTATCGGTCGGTCAGTAGTATTTAGCCTTGGAGGATGGTCCCCCCATGTTCAGACAGGGTTTCACGTGCCCCGCCCTACTCGTCTTCACTGGAGTGGCCCTTTTAAATACAGGGCTATCACCTTCTATGGCCAGCCGTTCCAGGCTGTTTTTCTAGAACCATTCCAGCTTAAGGGCTAGTCCCCGTTCGCTCGTCGCTACTCAGGGAATCTCGGTTGATTTCTTTTCCTCTGGTTACTTAGATATTTCAGT
>NZ_JBITVZ010000036.1:0-8279 GCF_044543385.1 Stenotrophomonas sp. NPDC077420 | reverse complement strand
CACCCGGCTATACCCCCGGTAGGTCACGACCGTTGGCCGTGACCCGCGAAACCCCCGGTAGGTCACGACCGTTGGTCGTGACCCCGCGATACCCCCCGGTAGGTCACGACCGTTGGTCGTGACCCGCATGGATCACAGCCGCACCAACAGGTGTTTCGCCATCTGCCCATGCAGGTGCCCGATGAAACGCGCCAGGTGCATGGTGCAGAACAGGATCACCACGCCCAGCACCGCCAGCGCCGGGGTGGCCCACAGCGGCAGCACCACCAGTTCGCTCTCGAAGTACAGGCTCGGCGCGCCCAGCGCGAACATCGAGGCCACCGGCGCCCAGATGAAGACCAGCGCCACCGTCAGCAGCGTGACCGCGATGGTGAAGTACAGGATGCCCAACGGCAGCATAAGCACGAAATACAGCATGGTCAGCCAGGTGCGCCCATCGGTGAACATGTCGCCGATGCGCTGCAGCCAGCTGCGGCTGCGGTCGGCATAACGCGGCCGGCGCGGCATGCGCTCGCCCAGCAGCGCTTCGATCAGCCGCCCTTCCAGCAGCGCCAGGCCGCGCACCGAACCGAAGAAGAGCACCGTCATTGGAATGCCGATGATCAGCACGATCAGGCCCAGCGACATCGACAGGCCGGTGATGACCCAGGTGAAAAAGAAGATGCCGGTGGCCAGCGACAGCAGCATGTAGAACAGCGCCCCGTAGGTGCGCGGTTCCAGCGCTACACCGAAGAAGCGCGCCAGCGCCGAGCGGTGCGGCGGCGGAGCACGGTCGGTCGGCGGTGCATCGCCGTCGGCTGCGGCCGCTGCGGCTGCGGCGACCGATGCGCCGGCCACCTGCGCCGGCACCACGCGGGCAATCGGCCGCACACTGGCACTGGGCGTGCGCAGTGCGCGGTTCACGGTGATCTCGGTTTCGCGGTAGATCTCGGCCACTTCCTCCGGCGCACCGTAGCTGCCGGCGACGTCGGCGATCACCTCCGCCTCGCTGCGCCCCGGCTGGGCGGCCAGCTCCGAACGCAGGTATTCCTCGGCGTCGTACAACGCGTCCTGCACCATTGCCGGATCGGCGTCGTGCAGGGCCGCGCGCAGCTGCGCCAGGTACTGCCCGATGGTGGTCGGCAGGCCACCGCCCCTCATGCTTTCTTCGTTCATTGCAGTACCCCTTCCAGCACGGAATCGACGGAATCTCGGGTGGCACGCCAGGCCTGGCTCCACAACGCCAGCACCTCGCGGCCGCGGTCATTGATGCGGTAGTAGCGCCGCGGTGGCCCGGCCACCGACGGTTCGATCTGGCTCTCCAGCAGCCCCGCCGCTTCCAGGTTGCGCAGCACGGGGTACAGCGCGCTTTGTTTGCCGCTCAGCACGCCCTCGCCGGTCCGCTCCAGTTCCTTGGCGATCAGGTAGCCGTACAGCGGCTCACCGGCCTTGGCCAGCACCGCCAGCAGGGCCAGCGACACGGTGCCGGCGCTGAGCTCCTTCTGGAACTTCTTGAGGTGGACCTCGTGGTCGCTCATGGCGATCTCCAGCTAGCGTGGAGTCAACACTAGTGTGAAGTCAGCTATAGCGAACGTGCCGTTAGTCACCCTGCCGCCGGGCAGGGGGGCGGACTGGCGGTGCGCGCCGGGCTTCGCGCAGAATCGGGGATCGCTCATCCCGGGGTCCACCATGTCGCCACGCCGTCCTGCACTGCTCGCTCTCGCCCTCGCCTGCCTGCTGCCCGGCCTTGCCGCCGCTGCCACGCCGTACCGCAGCGCGCAGCAGATCCTGGAGGCCTCGCCCGCGAGCGACTGGCGCACGCCGGATCCGGCCAACCTGCTGGTGATGACGCTGGACGCCGGGCAGGTGGTGATCGAGCTGGCCCCGGCCTTCGCGCCGCAGCACGTGGCCAACATCCAGACCCTGGCCCACGAGCACTTCTGGGACGGCGAGAGCATCTACCGCGCGCAGGACAACTTCGTGGTGCAGTTCGGCGATGCCGATGCCGACGACGCGGCCAAGGCCAAGCCGCTGGGCTCGGCCAAGCGCAAGCTGCCGGCGGAGTTCCAGCGCGACAGCAAGGGATTGAAGGTCAGCGTGCTGCCCGATCGCGACGGCTGGGCCGACCAGACCGGCTTCGTCGATGGCTTCGCGGTGGGCCAGGACCGGCAGGACGGCACCACCTGGCTGGCGCACTGCTACGGGGCGCTGGGTGCGGGCCGCAACAACGACGAAGACAGCAGCATCGGGGCCGAGCTGTACGTGGTCACCGGACAATCGCCGCGCCAGCTGGACCGCAACATCACGGTGGTAGGCCGGGTGCTGAAGGGAATGGAGCTGTTGAGCGCGTTGCCGCGCGGGCCGGCGCCGATGGGCTTCTACGCCGACGCCGCGCAGCGCACCGCGATCCGCTCGATCCAGCGGGTGAGCGACCTGCCGGAAGCGCAGCGACCGACGCTGCAGGTGCTGCGCACCGATTCGAAGACGTTCGCCGATACGGTCGAAGCGCGCCGGAACCGCGTGGATGATTTCTACAAGCGCGCCGCCGGGCATATCGACCTGTGCAACATCCCGGTGCCGGTACGGTAACGGCGCTCAGCGGGAGCGTTGCGACACCGCGACGCTGCCGAGGATCAGGGCCCCGGCGATCAGCATGGCCAAGGTCACCGGCTCGCCCAGGAACAGCCACGCGAACAGCGCGCCGAACATCGGCACCAGGTAGGTCACGGTCGAAGCGCGGGCCGGGCCGATGCGGGCGATCAGTCGGTAGAACATGAGGAACGCAAACCCGGTGCAGACCACGCCCAGCGCCACCGCACATGCCCACGACAGCGCCGGGACGGGTGCCTCGGGCCAATGCGTCAATGCCATCGGCAACATCACCAGCGCCGCACTGCCCAGCGTGGCACCCGCCGATGCCGCCGGCGGCAGCCCGGTCATGTGGCGCTTGACCAGGTTCACCCCCAGCCCGTACAGCAGTGCCGCCAGCGAACCGGCGATCACCGCTGCGCCGATGCTCAATCCCGACACCTTGGCCGTCGCCAGCACCACCACGCCGGTAAACCCCACCAGCAGGGCGATGGCACGGCGCATGCCGATCTTCTCGCCGAAGAACAGGAACGCGATCAAGGCCGCGAACAGCACCGTCATCGCATTGCAGATCGCGCCGATCGCCGCTGGCGCCCGCTGCGCCGCCCAGGCGAACAGCACGAACGGAATGGCGGAGTTGATCAACCCGATCGGCACCAGCCACAGCCAGCGCCGGGCGGGGAACTGCGCGCGCGCCTTCCACAGGAACGGCAACAGCACCAGCGCCCCGAGCAGCAGCCGCACCTCCACCAGCGCATAGGGCCCGAACGACGGCACCGCCACGCGCATGAACAGGAACGAGCAGCCCCAGATCGCGCCCAGCAGGGTCAGCTCCAGCGGGGTGCGCCAGTCCCGCTCCATCGCGCCCGCCGCCACCGGCGTGCCGCTCACGGTCGGCCCCCGGCGCGGCGGGTGAAGGCAGGCAGATCGGGGGTGACTGACAGCAGCATGGCGCGGGCTCCGGGGGTCGGGGATACAGCATCCGCCCCTCTCCGACTGCCCACAAGCGCGTAGTATCCCTGCAAGCCACAAATCTGATTTGGGTCTCCGCCATGATCCTGCGCCCTGCCCTGCTGCCCGCGCTGGGGGTGTTCGCGGTCGCCGCGCGCCACCAGAATTTCGCCCACGCCGCCGAAGAGCTGCACCTCACCGCCAGCGCCGTGAGCCACCACGTGCGCCGCCTGGAATCGCTGCTGGGCACGGTGCTGTTCCAGCGCCATGCGCGCGGGGTGCGACTGACCGCGGAGGGGCGACAGCTGGCCGACGCCGCAGCGGCGGCGCTGAGCGACATCAACGCGGTGGCCGGCAACCTGCACCCGCAGGCCGACATCGAGCCGCTGCGGGTCACCACCCTGCGCTCGCTCTCCTACTGCTGGCTGGTGCCGCGGCTGACGCGTTTCACCCGCCTGCACCCGCGCATGCGCATCGAGCTGCAGACCAGCAGCGAACTGGTGCGCTTTGACGAGAACGGTCCGGAGCTGGGCATCCGCTATGGCCTGGGCCAGTGGCCAGGCCTGGCGGCGCACCACCTGATGGACGACGAACTGTGCGCGGTGGCCTCGCCGGCACTGCCCGGCGTGGGCGCGTTGCGCGAGCCGGCACAGATCGCTGCACTGCCGTTGATCAGCGACATGTCGCCGCAGGGCTGGCGCGACTGGTTCCGCGCCGCCGGCGTGCGCGGGCTGGACCTGACCGCGCAGCACATCTTCAGCGACAGCACCGACGCGATGCGCGCGGCGGTGTATGGCATCGGCGTGGTCCTGGCGCGCAGGCACATCGCCCAGCCGTACCTGCAGCGCTATGAACTGGTGCGCCTGCCCGGACCGGCGCTGAAGGCGCGTTACGCGTACTACATCGTGCATGCCGAGCACCGGCCGCTCAGCCCGACGGCGGTCGCGTTCATGGATTGGTTGAAGCGCGAAGCACAGGATGAACGCACGCCGGTGCCCGCGTTGCCGGATGAACTGATGGGGATCGCGCGGGGGTGAAGGCGTGCACGCACGTGGGCGTGGGTGGCCAGGCATCGTCACCTCGTCTTGTCCGCGGGCTGGCTACGCTGGAATTCCCTTCTCCAGAGACGTTCCCATGGCCATGTTGCGAATCCGGATCACCGGCAGCGAAGACGATGCGCGCGCCATCAGCGACCTGCTGCAGAGCGTGGAGGGCATCGAGCATGTCGAGGAAACCGACGACCTGATGCCGCACATGGACGACGATGATTCCAGCTCGGCAGGCCTGTCCGACGATATCGGTCCCGGCACGCATGAACTGGAAGTCGAGGTGGGCAATGAGAGCACCGCGCAGAAGGTGCGCGATGCGGTGCAGGAACTGGCACTGGAACTGGACGTGTTCGTCGAATACGAGACCGACGAGGGCTGACGTAGCAACCCACCGTAGGTATGCACCGTTGGTGCATACGCGTTACGGCATGGACGAAGCCCGGCGGCGCCGCCGCCACAGCTTCAGCCCGATCCACCCCGCCAGCCAGACCACCAGCGCCACCGGCAGCAGTGCGGCCACGGCGCGGATCACGAACGCCACGCTGCTGGTCAAGGTTGCACCGAAGTCGCGCAGCGCCTGGCCGATGTCACTGCGGCTGCGTTGCCCGGCGGGGGTCTGGAAGCGCAGGGTCAGCAGCTGCGTGTCGATCCGGCGCCGCTGGTTGGCAGCGTCCTTGTTGGCCTGTTCCAGGCCCGCTTCGATCTCCGACAGGCGCTGGGTCACCACCAGCAGGTCGGCGACCCTGATGGTCTTGTCTGCCTGGTATGCCAGCAGGCGCGCGTGTTCCTTCTGCAGCCGCGCCTTGGTCAAGGCGGTGTCGGCCACCTGCTGGGCCAGGTCTTCGGCCTGGGTGGTGCGCGAGACGACGTCGCCGCCTTCACCGGCCAGCCCGATCAGGGGTTCGACCCCCTTGGGTGCGATCCGCACGCGGATCGATCCCGATGGATACTCGCCGCCCTGTTGGCCGACCTGCAGCACCGCGCAGTCGCCAAAGCGGCCGGCCTGGCAGGCATCGCTCACGCGCTTCACCCGCGCACCGATCTGCGATGCCGCCATTTGGATCTCCACGTCGTGCTCGTAGGCCAGCGCTGCGCCCTCCGGCGACGCCACCGCGCCCGCCCCGCCAGCGCTGGCGGCCGCGTGTTCCCTGTTGCTGCAGCCGGCCAGCAGCAGTACGAGCAGCATCCCTGCCCCGGCAGCCCTGCGCTGCCAGCGCGTCCGTGTCATCACATGCTTGCTCCGTCGAAGTGGGTGACCGTCAGCGTCTCGAGCACCACATCGGGCAGGCAGCGCACGTTCACCGCAGCCATGGCCTGGTTGCTGCGCGGGTCCACGCCTTCACTGAACGGGGCGATGCCGCAGCGTGCGCAGTAATGGTGGGACAGGTGGTGCTGGGCGAACTGGTAGGTGCCCAGCCGTGCAGGGTCCGTGCTCAGCTGCAGTGCCGTGCGCGGCGCGAACCACAGCAGGCCGCCACGCCGGCGGCACAACGAGCAGTTGCAGTCCATCACCTCGCTGATCGGCTCGGCCGCCTCGACGGTGAAGGCGATGTCCCCACAGTGACAGCTTCCCTGGTACTGCATGGTGCCACCCCGCTGGCCTGGAAAGCGCCATGGTAATCCAATGGCACGGGCGGCCGCCTGCCCCAGCGGCCTATGCTGGACGATTGACCACAGCACAGGATCGCCGATGCGCCAGCATCTTCTTGCCCTCGCCCTGATCGCCGCCCTTGGCGGCTGCCAGCCGGCCGACGCCCCTACCGCCCCGGTCGGCACCTCGGCGACCGCCACGGCCGCTGACGCGGCAGTGGACGCCGCCTTCGCGGACCTGTCCAAGCGCGCCCTGGACACGTGGATGCAGCTGTCGCCGATCAGCGCCACCCAGATCGGCGACCACCGCTACGACAGCGAGATCGACGACCTGAGCGTGGCCGGCCAGCAGAAGATGCTCACCGCCTACAAGGGCCTGCTGGGCGAACTGGACAAGATCGAGATCAGCAAGCTGGGCCGCGAGAACCAGGTGGACGCGGCGATCCTGCGCAACCAGCTGCAGCAGGAAATCTGGACCGCCGAAGTACTGCAGTCCTCCAAGTGGGACCCGCAGATCTACAACGGCACCGCCGGCAGCGCGCTGTATGGGCTGATGGCGCGCGAGTTCGCGCCGCTGCCCGAGCGCCTGAAGTCGGCGACGGCGCGCATGGAAAAGCTGCCGCAGATCTTCGCCCAGGCCCGCGAGAACCTGGACCCGGCCCGCGTGCCGAAGATCCATGCCGAGACGGTGGCCAAGCAGAACAAGGGCATCCTCAGCATCGTCGATACCTTCATCACCCCGCACATCGGCGAGCTGCCTGCGGAAGACGGCAAGCGCCTGCAGGCAGCCATCGACGGCCTGAAGAAGGCCGTGGACGAACAGCAGACCTGGCTGGACAAGACGCTGGTGCCGAATGCCAAGGGCGATTTCCGCATCGGTGCGGCGCTGTACGACCAGAAACTGAAGTTCGCACTGAACTCGTCGCTGTCGCGTGCGGAGATCGGCGAACGCGCCCGCGCCGAACTCAAGCGCGTGCGCCAGGACATGTACGGCATCGCGCACACGGTGCTCAAGGACAAGCCGGGGGCGCCGGCGCTGCCGGCCAACCCGAGCGACGAGCAGCAGCAGGCGGCCATTGAAGCCGCGCTGGAACTGGCCTACGCCGACAAGCCGGCCCGCGACAAGGTCGTGGACGATGCGAAGGCGGCGCTGGCGCAGTCCACCGAGTTCGTGCGCAAGCACGACCTGATGACCCTGCCCGACGCACCGGTGGACATCATCCTGATGCCCGAATTCCAGCGCGGCGTGGCGGTGGCCTACTGCGATTCGCCGGGCCCGCTGGACAAGAACCTGAAGACCTTCTATGCGGTGTCGCCGATTCCCGACGACTGGACCGACAAGCAGGTCGATTCGTTCCTGCGCGAATACAACAGCCGCATGATCCACCTGCTGAGCATCCACGAAGGCACGCCGGGCCACTACCTGGAAGGCTGGCATTCGGGCAAGTTCCCGTCGACGCTGCGCGCGGTGCTGCGTTCGGGCCTGTTCGCCGAAGGCTGGGCGGTGTACACCGAGCGGATGATGCAGGAGCAGGGTTACCTGGACAACGATCCGCTGTTCCACCTGGTGCAGCTGAAGTTCTACCTGCGCACCATTTCCAACGCGATCCTGGACCAGGGCGTGCACGTGGACAACTGGACGCGCGAGCAGGCGATGCAGCTGATGACCCACGATGCGTTCCAGCAGGAAAGCGAGGCATCGGGCAAGTGGGTGCGCGCGCAGCTGACCTCGGCGCAGCTGCCGACCTACTTCGTCGGTGCGCAGGAGCACTTCGACACGCGCAAGGCGGTGCAGGAGAAGCAGGGCGAGAAGTTCAACCTGAAGGCCTACCACGACCAGATGCTGTCCTACGGCGCCCCGCCGGTGCGCTTCGCTCGCCAGCTGATGCTGGACCAGCCCATCGAGTAAACCCACGGTGGTACCGACCGTTGGTCGGTACGCGTCGGTGTCGAACGGCCCGGTAAGTACCGGGCCGTTTTTTGTTTCTGTCTTCGATCAGGTCGTCGCGAGCGTTTGGGGCCCCGCCGCGGCCGGCAGGCCCCTATGCAAATGTCCCCCGGCGTCGGCCTGCGGCCGCCACCTCCTCCTTTACTTTGCCAGGGACCTACCGGCCGCGACGG
>NZ_JBITVZ010000035.1:0-9262 GCF_044543385.1 Stenotrophomonas sp. NPDC077420 | reverse complement strand
GGCCGAGCGCGAAATACAGCCACGGCACCCAGCCATTGCCGAACTCGCCGAAGTGCAGCGCGTAGGCGGCCGCCAGCGTGGCATGGTTGGCATCGATCGTGCCGTTGGTTTCGATGTCCAGCACCAGCTTGTCCAGGTCGGTACGCTGTTCGACGCGTGCCGCTTCCACCGAATAGGCGACGCGACGGACCGGCGAGAACGACGCATCCAGGACCAGACGGCCGATGGCACGGGTCTCTTCGTCCGGACGACGACGCGCGGCCGCCGGCTGGTAGCCGAAACCACGCTCGATCTTCAGACGCATGTTGACTGCCGTGTCCTTGGTCAGGTGGCAGATGACATGATCCGTGTTGAGGATCTCGACGTTGTGGTCGACCTTGATATCGGCAGCGGTCACGACACCCGGACCCTGCTTGGACAGCGACAGGGTTGCACTGTCACCGGTGTGCATACGGATCGCCACGTCCTTCAGGTTGAGCAGGACTTCAAGCACATCCTCCTGCAGACCTTCCAGCGTGGTGTACTCGTGCAGAACGCCGTCGATCTCGACTTCCGTGATGGCGAAGCCCGGGATGGACGACAGCAGCACGCGACGCAGGGCATTGCCCAGCGTATGCCCGTAACCACGCTCCAAGGGTTCGATAACGACCTTGGCGCGGGTGTCGGTAAGGCGTTCGATCTGCGGACCACGAGGACGCAGAACCTGGTTGGCGGTAACCGTCATGTTGCGGGTTCTCCTAGTGAACCCCCGGCCGTCGCCGGGGGCTCTCCAATGTGAATTACTTCGAATACAACTCGACGATCAGCGCTTCGTTGATATCCGCAGGCAGGTCCGAACGATCCGGCACGGCCTTGAAGATGCCGGCGAACTTGCCCGCATCCACTTCGATCCACGACGGACGCAGGTCATGCGTGCTGGACACAGTCAGCGCTTCCTGCACGCGAAGCTGCTTGGCAGCCTTCTCGGACAGGGCAACAGCGTCGCCAGCCTTGACCTGGTACGAAGCCAGGTTGACCGACTTGCCGTTGACCGTGACGCCGCGGTGCGAGACCAGCTGACGGGCAGCCGGACGGGTCACAGCGAAGCCCATGCGGTAGACAACGTTGTCCAGGCGGGTTTCCAGCAGCTGCAGGAGGTTCTCGCCGGTGTTGCCCTTCTTGGTCGAGGCCTTCTTGTAGTAGTTGCGGAACTGACGCTCCAGCAGACCGTAGATACGCTTGACCTTCTGCTTTTCACGCAGCTGGGTGGCGTAGTCGGACAGCTTGCCCTTGCGGGCGGTCGCGCCGTGCTGGCCGGGCTTCTGCTCCAGCTTGCACTTGGAGTCCAGCGCACGGGCCGGGCTCTTGAGGGAAAGGTCGGCGCCTTCGCGGCGGGCGAGCTTACAGGTAGGACCGATATAACGAGCCATTTCTTATCGCTCCTTTAGACGCGACGCTTCTTCGGCGGACGGCACCCGTTGTGCGGGATAGGCGTCACGTCGATGATGTTGGTGATCTTGTAGCCCACGTTGTTCAGCGAGCGCACGGCCGACTCACGACCCGGACCCGGGCCCTTGATGCGGACTTCCAGGGACTTGACGCCGTAGTCGAGCGCGGCGCGGCCGGCCTTCTCGGCAGCCACCTGGGCAGCGAACGGGGTGGACTTACGCGAACCGCGGAAGCCAGCGCCACCGGACGTCGCCCACGACAGAGCATTGCCCTGGCGGTCGGTGATGGTCACGATGGTGTTGTTGAACGAAGCGTGGACGTGGGCAACGCCGTCAGTGACGACGCGCTTGATCTTCTTCTTGGTCTTAGCGACGGGCTTAGCCATTTCTTAGGTCCCTTACTTCCTGATCGCCTTGCGCGGGCCCTTGCGGGTGCGGGCGTTGGTACGGGTGCGCTGACCACGCAGCGGCAGGCCGCGACGGTGACGCAGACCGCGGTAGCAGCCCAGGTCCATCAGGCGCTTGATCGCGATACCGATTTCACGGCGCAGATCGCCTTCCACGATGTACTTGGCCACTTCCGAGCGCAGACGCTCGATTTCCGGCTCCGACAGATCGCGGATCTTGGTGGTCGAGGTCACGCCTGCAGCGTCGCAGACCTTCTTCGAACGGGTACGGCCGATGCCGTAAATGCTTTGCAACCCGACCCAGACGTGCTTCTGGGCTGGCAGGTTGACGCCTGCAATACGCGCCATGACGCGGTTCTCCAGCTGAGTGATGGCCGACAGCGCACCCGGGGGGCGCCGATCCGGCAGGATGTATCCAAAAGTGAACTAGCGATACTAACAAGGTTCCGGTTTACATGGAAGCCCGTGAAACCTGAAAGGTTTCATGGACCCGGCCCAGGGAGTGTGCCCAGGCTCCGGCGCCGGACCAGGTTGACCTCGGCGGAGAGACCCTTGCGGACCCCTCCCCGGTGTCGCCCGCGCTACTCCAGCGCGGAACCACCCGATCTCACCCCCACCCGGAACCGCTGCGGGGGCCGCCCTTCGTTTGTGTGGCCAGAGTCCGCGAAGCGGAGGACCATCACGTCAGGAAGACGAAAGTATAACAGGCCAATCAGCCGCGGGCAAAACCGCCGCGGTTGCCGCCCTTCAGGTTGGCCTTCTTCAGCAGGCTCTCGTACTGGTGCGACATCAGGTGCGCCTGGATCTGCGCAATGAAGTCCATCACCACCACCACCACGATCAGCAGCGAGGTGCCACCGAAGTAGAACGAGGCATTCAGCTGCGTGCGCATGATTTCCGGCAGCAGGCAGACGATCACCAGGTAGGCCGAGCCGGCCGCGGTCAGGCGGGTCAGCACGCCGTCGATGTAATCGGCGGTGGCCTTGCCCGGCCGGATGCCCGGAATCAGCGCGCCCGACTTCTTCAGGTTGTCGGCGGTTTCCTGCGAGTTGAACACCAGCGCGGTATAGAAGAACGCGAAGCCGGTGATCAGCGCCGCGAACACGATCATGTGCAGCGGCTCGCCCGGACCCAGGGCATTGGCGACCTTCTGCAGCCAGGTGGCCGAGCTGGCCTGGCCGGACCACATGGCCAGGGTGGTCGGGAACGCCAGGATGCTGGAGGCGAAGATGGCCGGGATCACACCCGCCATGTTCAGCTTCAGCGGCAGGAACGAGGTCTGGTTCATGTACGCGTTGCGGCCACCCTGGCGACGTGCGTAGTTCACCGTGATGCGGCGCTGGCCGCGTTCGACGAACACCACGAAGAAGGTGAAGGCCAGCACCACCAGCGCGATCAGCAGCAGCTGGATGAACTGCAGGTTGCCTTCGCGGAAGGCGTCGAAGGTATGGATGACCGCGCCCGGCAGGCCGGCCACGATGCCGGCGAAGATGATCAGCGACACACCGTTGCCGATGCCACGTTCGGTGACCTGCTCGCCAACCCACATCAGGAAGATGGTGCCGGCGGTCAGGGCGACCACCGCGGTGAGCACGAAGCCCATGCCCGGGGCGTAAACGACCGGCGCACCGGTCGGGGAGAGCTGGTTCTGCAGCGCCAGCGCAATGCTGCCGCCCTGCACCACCGCCAGCAACACGGCGCCGATGCGGGAATATTGGGTGATCTTGCGGCGACCGGACTCACCTTCCTTCTGCATCGCCTTGAGCGCGGGGAAGATGTGCACGGCCAGCTGCATCACGATGGACGCCGAGATGTACGGCATCACGTTCAGCGCGAAAATGCTGAAGCGGTGCAGGGCGCCGCCCGAGAACATGTTGAACATGTCCACGATACCGCCGCCCTGCGCCTCCATGAGCGCAAGCATGGCATCGGGATTGACGCCCGGCACCGGCACATAACAGCCGATGCGGTAGACGATCAACGCCCCGACGACGAACAGCAGACGCTGGCGAAGTTCCGTGAACTTGCCGAGCCCGCCGCCCAGGTTACCAATGCCCGCTTGCGCCATGACTTACTCCTGTACGCTGCCGCCGGCAGCTTCGATCGCGGCCTTGGCACCGGCCGTTGCTGCGACGCCCTTCAGGGTGAAGGCCTTGGTCAGGCCGCCCTTCATGACGATCTTGGCCTTCTTGGCCGTGCTCGGGACCAGCTTCGCAGCGCGCAGCGCGGCGAAATCGATCTCACCGGCTTCCAGGCGATCCAGCTGGTAGGACAGCACTTCAGCGGTGTCCTTGGCCATCTTGGAACGGAAGCCGATCTTCGGCAGACGGCGCTGCATCGGGGTCTGGCCGCCTTCGAAGCCGGCCTTGATCTTGCCGCCACCCTTACGGGCGAACGAGCCCTTGTGACCGCGGCCGGCGGTCTTGCCCAGGCCGGAGCCGATACCGCGGCCGACGCGGGTGCGTTCGGTGCGGGCGCCCGGTGCCGGGCTCAGTTCATTGAGACGCATGGTCATTGGATTATTCCTCAACCTTGACGAGGTAGTGGACCTTGTTGATCAGGCCGCGAACCTGCGGGCTGTCCTTCAGTTCACGCACATCGTTGAGCTTGTTCAGGCCCAGCGCCTTCACCGACAGGCGGTGACGCGACTGGGAGCCACGCAGGCCACGCACCAGGCGGACCTTGACAGTCTTGACGGTGTCATTAGCCATGGTTGAGATCCTCCACCTTCTTGCCGCGCTTGGCCGCAATGCGGGCCGGCGACTGCATTTCGCCCAGACCCTTCAGGGTGGCGCGAACCAGGTTGATCGGGTTGCGCGAACCGACGGCCTTGGCCAGCACGTTCTTCACGCCCACCGCTTCCAGCACGGCGCGCATGGCACCGCCGGCGATCACACCGGTACCTTCCGAGGCCGGCATCATGAACACGCGGGCTGCGCCGTGGCCGGACTTCACCGGGTGCCACAGGGTGCCGTTGTTCAGATCCACGTCGACCAGGTTCTTGCGCGCCTGCTCCATCGACTTCTGGATCGCGACCGGCACTTCACGCGCCTTGCCGTAACCGAAGCCAACCTTGCCCGCACCATCACCGACCACGGTCAGTGCGGTGAAGGTGAACTGGCGGCCACCCTTGACGGTCTTGCTGACGCGGTTGACCGCGACCAGCTTTTCGATCATGCCGTCGTCGACTTTCTCTTCGCGGTTACGGTCGCGATCGCGACCCCGCTGCTGACGTTCTTCTGCCATGTTGATTCCTTGATTGATTGAGTATGTACGGCTCGGGGCCGCTTATAGCTGTGAAGTGAAGCGGTGGATCGAGCGCCCCTGCAGAAGAAGGACGTCGCCCGGCACAGCCCGTGCCGGCAGGCAGGCGGAAGCGGGGACCTGCCCCGCTTCCTTATCCCTTAGAACTGCAGACCGCCTTCGCGGGCTGCCTCGGCCAGTGCCTTGATGCGGCCATGGTAGCGGTAGCCCGAGCGGTCGAATGCGACCTTCTCGATGCCCGCAGCCTTGGCGCGCTCGGCAACCAGCTTGCCGACCTTGGCGGCGGCGTCGCTGTTCTTGCCGTTCTTCAGGCCTTCCTTGACGTCGGCCTGGGTGGTGTTGGCAGCGGCCAGCACCTTGGAGCCGTCGGCGGTGAAGACCTGCGCATACAGGTGCTGACCGGTGCGCAGCACCGACAGACGCGGCACGCCGAGGACGCGGATGTGCGCGCGGGTGGACTTGGCGCGACGCAGGCGAGCGATGTTCTTGTTCATGATATTTATCCTTGAAAGCTGAAAACCCGACGATTCCCCGATCAGGGGACCCGCCCTTAGGCCTTCTTGGCTTCCTTACGAATGATGACTTCGCCGGCGTACTTCACACCCTTGCCCTTGTAGGGCTCCGGCTTGCGGTAAGCGCGGATCTTGGCGGCAACTTCGCCGACCAGCTGCTTGTCGTTGCCCTGGACCAGGATTTCGGTCTGGGTCGGGGTCGACAGGGTGATGCCTTCCGGCGCCACGTACAGGATCGGGTGCGAATAACCGAGCGACAGGTTCAGGTCCTTGCCCTGCATGGCGGCACGGTAACCGACGCCGACCAGCTCGAGCTTGCGCTCGAAGCCTTCGGTGACGCCCTTGACCATGTTGGCCAGGATGGCGCGCACGGTGCCGGCGAGGGCGACCAGGTCGTCATTGGCAGCGGACAGGGTGGCAACGCCATCTTCCACGGTGATTTCAACGCCGGCGACCTTCGGCAGCGACAGGGTGCCCTTCGGGCCCTTCACGCTGACGGATTCCGGCTGGATGTTCAGTTCAACGCCCTTGGGCAGGTTGACCGGCTTCTTGGCTACGCGGGACATAGGTTTCTCCTTCTCGCCTTAGGCCACGAAGCACAGGACTTCGCCGCCGACGCCCAACTGGCGCGCCTGCGCATCAGTCATGATGCCCTTGGAGGTGGAAATGATGGCGATGCCCAGGCCGTTGAGGACCTTCGGCAGCTCGGACTTGCCACGGTACTGGCGCAGACCCGAACGCGAGAAGCGCTTCAGGGTCTCGATGACCGGCTTGCCCTCGAAGTACTTCAGGACGATTTCAAGCTCGGCCTTGTTGTTCTCGGTCTTGGTCACGCGCAGGTCGGTGATGTAGCCCTCGGCCTTCAACACTTCTGCGATTGCAACCTTGATCTTGGAGGACGGTGCCTTCACCGTCTGCTTGCCCACCGCGGCCGCATTCTTGATGCGTACCAGCAGGTCGGCGATGGGATCAGTCATGCTCATAGTCGATACCTTTGAGTGCACCGATATCCGCTTTCGCGAAAATCTTGCTGTGTTTTGAATTCCTGGGAGGGGCCAGGACCCTTTGAAACGTGAATCGGCCAGCCCAGGGCCAGCCCACCCCCTGCCCCTGACGAGGCAAGACCGGGAGTATACGACAAAAAGAGCCCGACTTGCGTCGGACTCTCTTTCCGGATGAACCTGAACAGCCGGCCCATCCCCTGCCCCGCGCCCTGGGGCGCGGACCAGGTGGAAGGGATTGCTCCCTTACCAGCTTGCCTTGCGCAGGCCCGGCACGTCGCCGCGCATGGTGGCTTCGCGCAGCTTGTTACGGCCCAGGCCGAACTTGCTGTACACGCCACGCGGACGACCCGACAGTTCGCAGCGGTTGCGGTGGCGGCTCGGCGACGAATCGCGCGGCAGCTTCTGCAACTTGATGACGGCCTGTTCCTTCTCTTCGTACGACGCGGTCGTGCTGGAGATGATCTTCTTCAGCTCTTCGCGCTTGCCCGCGTACTTGACGGCCAGCTTGGCACGCTTCAGATCGCGGTTGACCATGGAGGTCTTTGCCATTTCGGAATCCTCGACGTATCAGTTACGGAACGGGAACTTGAACGCTGCGAGCAGCGCCTTCGCTTCCGCATCGGTCTTGGCGGTGGTGGTGATGGCGATATCCATGCCGCGGATCGCGTCGACGGCGTCGAAGTCGATTTCCGGGAAGATGATCTGTTCCTTCACACCCATGTTGAAGTTGCCGCGACCGTCGAAGGAACGACCGGACACACCACGGAAGTCGCGCACGCGCGGCAGCGAGATGTTGATCAGGCGATCCAGGAACTCATACATCTTGGCACGACGCAGCGTGGTCTTGCAGCCGATCGGCCAACCATCGCGGATCTTGAACGAAGCCACCGAGACGCGGGACTTGGTCACGATCGGCTTCTGGCCGGAGACCTTGGCCATGTCGGCGACGGCATTTTCCAGGATCTTCTTGTTGGTCGCCGCTTCGCCGACACCCATGTTCAGGGTGACCTTGACCAGCTTCGGGACCTGCATCGGATTGGTGTAGCCGAACTGCTTCATCAGCGCCGGCACCACTTCGTCCTTGTAGAACTTTTCCAGACGGGAAGTCATCTTGTCATTCCTCAGGCGTCGAGCGCCTCACCGCTGGAGCGGAACACACGCAGTTTGCGTCCATCCTCCAGCACCTTGAAGCCAACGCGCTCGCCCTTGCCCGAAGCCGGGTTGAGCACATTCACGTTGGAGATATGGATCGACGCTTCACGCTCGACCACGCCGCCGGCGATACCTGCCTGCGGGTTCGGCTTGGTGTGGCGCTTGACGATGTTCGCATTGGCGACGATCACGCGATCGCCGTCGACGCGGACGACTTCGCCCTGCTTGCCCTTGTCCTTGCCGGTGTTGATGACGACCTGGTCGCCCTTCTTGATACGGTTAGCCATGATTATCTCCTGTCGCTCACAGCACTTCGGGAGCGAGCGAGACGATCTTCATGAACTTCTCGGAACGAAGTTCACGGGTCACCGGCCCGAAGATGCGGGTGCCGATCGGCTCTTGCTTGTTGTTGAGCAGGACCGCGGCGTTGCCGTCGAAACGGATCAGCGAGCCGTCGGCGCGACGCACACCCTTGCGGGTACGCACCACGACGGCGTCATACACTTCACCCTTCTTGACCTTGCCGCGCGGAATTGCATCCTTCACGGTGACCTTGATGATGTCGCCGATACCGGCGTAACGGCGCTTGGAACCACCCAGCACCTTGAAGCACATCACCTGCTTGGCACCGGAGTTATCCGCGACATCAAGGTAGCTCTGCATCTGGATCATGATTCAGATCTCCTTATTGAGCCGCACGCGTGATGATTTCCACCACGCGCCAGTTCTTGGTCTTGGACATCGGAGCAATCTCGGTCACGCGCACGACATCGCCTTCGTTGCAGGCGTTGTCGGCATCGTGGGCGTGCAGCTTGGTCGAACGCTTCAAGTACTTGCCATACAGCTTGTGCTTGACCTGGCGCTCCACCAGCACGGTGACCGTCTTGTCCATCTTGTTGCTGACGACACGGCCTTGGACCGTGCGCAGCGCGTTGTTTTCAGTAGTGTCGCTCATCGCGGCCATCCTTACTTGTTGCTGCCGAGCAGGGTCTTGACGCGAGCAATCTCGCGGCGGACCCGGCGGGTTTCGTGAGTCTTCGGCAGCTGCCCGGTGACCTGCTGCATACGGAGCGAGAACTGCTCCTTACGCAGGTCGGTCAGGTGGGACTTCAGATCGTCAGCCGACTTTTCGCGAAGTTGTTTGATATCCATCACATCACCGTCCGGGTCACGAAAGTGGTGGTCACGGAGAGCTTGGCAGCTGCCAGGCGGAACGCCTCGCGTGCCACGTCTTCTGCCACACCCTCAATTTCATAGATCATGCGGCCGGGCTGGATCTGGGCGACCCAGTATTCCACGTTGCCCTTACCAGAACCCATTCGGACTTCGATGGGCTTCTTGGTGATCGGCTTGTCCGGGAACACTCGGATCCACATCTTGCCACCGCGCTTGACGTAGCGGCTGATCGAGCGGCGGGCCGCTTCGATCTGGCGCGCGGTCAGCTGACCGTGGGCGGTTGCCTTCAGGCCGTATTCGCCGAAGCTGACAGCGTTGGC
>NZ_JBITVZ010000034.1:0-13401 GCF_044543385.1 Stenotrophomonas sp. NPDC077420 | reverse complement strand
CCCTGCACGCCTTCGACGAAGTCGACGTTGAGCGAGTGGATCAGCTCCGGGGTTTCAGCAGCCACCTGCTCGATTTCCACGCCGCCTTCCGACGAGGCGATGTAGGTGATGGTCTTGGTGCCACGGTCGACCAGCACCGAGAGGTACAGCTCCTTGACGATCTCACCGGCGGTGGTCACCAGCACCAGGTTGACCGGCAGTTCAACGCCAGCGGTCTGGTAGGTGGCCATCTTGGTGCCGAGCATCTTGGCCGCAGCGGCCTTGACGTCATCGGTGGTCTTGCAGAACTTGACGCCGCCAGCCTTGCCGCGACCGCCCGCATGGATCTGCGCCTTCACCATCCAGGGGCCCTGGCCCAGGGCGTTGGCCGCTTCGACCGCTTCTTCGGGAGTCGCTGCGACCTTGCCGGCCGGGACCGGGATGCCGTACTCGGCAAGCAGCTGTTTTGACTGGTATTCGTGGAAATTCATGCGTCACCGTGGGAATAGGAACGACCGCACGCACGGACCGCGGCGGGCCCACTATTGTGGACGACGCGGCGCGCAGGCGCAAAATGCGTGTGAAACCGGGGCCCCGCCCGGGAACTTTTCTACCGCCATTCAGTCAGTTGCGTCGACCGGGACCGGGTGGGGGCGGGTCGCGAGCGGGCAGAATGCGCGGTCCGGGGCGGGCCACCCATCTTTGGGTGGGTTTCCTATACTGTGAGGAGACGAGCAGCCGGGCAGAGCCGTGCTCTGCCCGGCTTCACCACCCGACAGCCTGAAGGGGAGTTCCGGCGTGTCACCCAGTGCTTCATTGATCGACCGCATCGAGTCCTTGCCGAAGCGGGAGCTGTATTTCTTCGCCCTGTACCGCGTGCTGATCGCCGCGGTCATCGCCGCGCTGCTGTTCAGCCCACTGGCCGGACTGGTGGGCGAGTCCACCCACCCGGAACTGGCGGCAGTGGTCAGCCTGGGCTACCTGGTGCTGTCGCTGCTGATCCTGGCCGTGGGCCGCAACGACCGCTGGCTGCGCCGCACCGTGGTGAGCAGCCTGCTGGTGGACATCACCGCCACCGTGCTGCTGGCCCATGCCCTGCCCGGCGCCAGCGCCGGCCTGTCCATGGCCCTGCTGTTCAACATTGCCGCCGCAGCCACCCTGCTGCCGCTGTCGTGGGGCATGGGCCTGGCGTTCGCGGCCGGCGCCGCCACCGCCGGCGGCTATGTCTGGAACCTGCTGGAAACCGGTGAGCCCACCCGCACCCTGGCCGAGTTGGCCATGTTCATCACCAGCTTCCTGGCCCTGGCTTTCGTCAGCTACCAGGTGGGCAACCGCGCCCGCCGCAACCAGCAGCTGGCCAACCAGCGCGGCGACGAAGTGGCCAACCTGTTCCAGATCAACGAGCTGATCATCCGCCGCATGCGCACCGGCGTGCTGGTGGTGGACGCGGCCAACCGCATCACCCTGGCCAACGAAGCCGCCTCCACCCTGATAGGCGACACCGACGGCAACAGCGGCACCGGCCTGCTGGAACTGGGCAGCGCCGCGCCGGACCTGAGCCGCCGCCTGCAGCGCTGGCGCAACGGCTGGGCGAGCGAGGAAACCCCGCTGCAGCTCTCGCCCGACCAGCCCGAAGTGCAGCCGCGCTTCGCCCGCCTGCTGGCCGGCAGCGACCTCACCCTGGTGTTCCTGGACGACTCCAGCGTGGTTTCGCGCCGCGCCGAATCCCTGACCCTCTCGGCCATGGGCCGGTTCTCGGCCAGCCTGGCCCACGAGATCCGCAACCCGCTCGCCGCCATCAATTACGCCGCCCAGTTGCTGGAAGAGTCCACCGCCATCGGCGACACCGACCGCCGCCTGCTGCAGATCATCCACCAGCAGTGTCAGCGCACCAACGGCATCGTGGAAAGCGTGCTGGGCCTGGCCCGGCGCGAGCGGGCCAACCCGGAAAACCTGGACCTGGCCGCGTTCGTGCGCCGCTTCGTGCTGGAGTACAAGCAGAGCCTGACCCTGGAAACGGACAGCATCGAACCGATCATCAGCGAATCCTCGGTGCATGGCCTGGTCGACCCGCGCCACCTGCACCAGATCCTGACCGTGCTGGTCCACAACGCACTCAAGTACGGCCGCACCGGCCAGGACCCGGCCCGTGTACGCCTGCGGGTGGCCCGCCAGGACCGCTCGGCGGTGATCGACGTGATGGACCGGGGCCCGGGCATTCCCGAATCGGTGGCCGCGCAGCTGTTCCGACCGTTCTTCACCACCTCCGAACACGGCACCGGGCTCGGCCTGTATATCGCCCGCGAACTGTGCCGCGCCAACCAGGCCAGCCTCGAGTACGTGTCGGTGCCTGCCGGTGGCGCCTGTTTCCGGCTGGTGCTGCCCGGTCCGCACACCATGCTGCCGCAATGAGGCGCTCCCCCGCGGGCGTCAACTATTTGTCGTTATCAACCGCACTCGGCTATCTTTCCCCCATATGAACGAAACCCGCAGCGCCCTCGTCGTTGACGACGAACGCGACATCCGCGAACTGCTGGTACTGACCCTGGGCCGCATGGGCCTGCGCATCAGCACCGCCGCCAACCTGGCCGAAGCGCGCGAGCTGCTGGCCAGCAACCCGTACGACCTGTGCATCACCGACATGCGCCTGCCCGACGGCAACGGCATCGAGCTGGTCACCGAAATCGCCCAGCACTACCCGCGCACCCCGGTGGCGATGATCACCGCGTTCGGCAGCATGGACCTGGCGGTGGAAGCGTTGAAGGCCGGTGCGTTCGATTTCGTCAGCAAGCCGGTGGACATCTCGGTGCTGCGCGGCCTGGTCAAGCATGCGCTGGAACTCAACAACACCGAACGCCCTGCCCCGCCGCCGCTGACCAGCGACACCACCGCGCGGCTGCTCGGCGAATCGGCGGCGATGGACGGCCTGCGCGCCACCATCACCAAAGTCGCGCGCAGCCAGGCGCCGGTGTACATCCTGGGCGAATCGGGCGTGGGCAAGGAACTGGTGGCGCGCACCATCCACGGCCAGAGCGCGCGCGCCCCGGGTGCGTTCGTCCCGGTGAACTGTGGCGCCATTCCATCGGAGCTGATGGAAAGCGAATTCTTCGGGCACAAGAAGGGCAGCTTCAGCGGCGCCCATGCCGACAAGCCCGGCCTGTTCCAGGCCGCGCATGGCGGCACCCTGTTCCTGGACGAAGTGGCCGAACTGCCGCTGCAGATGCAGGTGAAGCTGCTGCGCGCCATCCAGGAAAAGCAGATCCGTCCGGTGGGTTCGGCCACCGAAGTGCCGGTGGACGTGCGCATTCTTTCGGCCACGCACAAGGACCTGGGCGACCTGGTGGAAGACGGGCGCTTCCGCCACGACCTGTACTACCGCATCAACGTGATCGAGCTGCGCGTGCCGCCGCTGCGCGAGCGCCGCAGCGATCTGCCGCAGCTGGCCGCCTCTATTCTTTCGCGACTGGCGCGCACGCATGGCCGCCCTACCCCGCTGCTGGCGCCGTCCGCGCTGGAAGCGCTGGGCACGTACCACTTCCCGGGCAACGTGCGCGAGCTGGAGAACATCCTGGAACGTGCGCTGGCCTTGGCAGAAGGCGACAGCATCGGCGCCAGCGACCTGCGCCTGCCGCAGCCCGGCGCGGTGCGCCAGACCGGCGCAGCGGTGTCGCAGCATGAGGAAGCCGTGGTGGACCTGCCTGCCGGCAGTGGTGCCCTGCCTTCGTACATCGAACAGATGGAGCGCACCGCGATCCAGAAGGCGCTGGAAGAGAACCGCTGGAACAAGACCAAGACGGCCGCGCAGCTGGGGATTACGTTCCGGGCGCTGCGGTACAAGCTTAAAAAGCTGGGAATGGATTGAATTACCCGGCGGTTCGCTGGCAACTGGCAGTTGGCAAATCACTCGTAGAGCCACGCCCTGCGTGGTTGCGCGGAACAGGTGCCAGGTTCAGACCCTGGGACCGAACAGCTGGGACTCGCCGCGCACCGCGATGACACGCGTGGCGTGTCACTACGACGCACCGCCCGCGCCCATCGAAGCCTCCCATCGCCTACGGCACAACCCCGTAGCGACACGCCATGCGTGTCCCACGTAGCCCATGGCGCGACCGACCTACCCAAACCGCACAGCCGTCGCACTTCCGCTCAGACCCGCGCCACTAGCGACACAGCTTAGGCAACGCCTACCGAAACCCACAAAACCAACAGAAACAATCAACTAGTCGGCCAACGCATCATCGCGCATGGTGTGCGACGGAGCTTCAAATCTCCAAGTGGATGCAAAATTATGGACGTCCCATGTCGGGAGGGTGGCTAATACAAGACCCCTCAACCGGGGAAATACTCCACGCCGCATGCATCCACGCGGATTTGAACCTCCCGGCTCCCTTGCCGTACCGGCAAGGGAGATTTTCCCCTGGAGGCCTCCCATGCGCTCAGCCCGCAACACCCCTCTCTTTCCCGAAGTCCATCTCCCCACCGCCGCCCGTCCGCGCCACTACACCGTGCGCGCACACACCTATGCCTGGATGGACACTTTCGGCGGCGGCGCGGCCCCGTGCCTGTCGATCCACGGCCACTGGCTGGAAAAAGCAGGCTTCCGAACCGGCGCCAGCGTGAGCGTGGAAGCCACTGTGGGGCAGCTCATCATCAACCTGGTCGAGTACCCCGAATCAGCGCGCGATCGCCAACCCCGAAACTTCGAAAAGCATATCGAGAAGCAGGGAAGCGCAAGCCCAGGCGAAGATGTTGTACACGAACACCCAGGCTGGCTGGTCCGCGAACACATCCTCGCCCCGATGGGCGCTTCCACCCTGGACTTCGCCCACGCCATCGGCATTTCCCAGGACCTGGCCGAATGCTTCCTCGCCGGCGATCACGACATAGACCTGGACCTGGCCGAGCGGCTGGCGCCGTTCTCCAGCACCTCGCAGTGGTTCTGGTGGAAGCTCCAGCAAAAGCACCACGCGGTCCGGTAGAGCCGGGCGCTGCCCGGCTGGCTCGCCAAAGACGCACGCCTATCAGTGGTGCGGCTGCCCACTCATCGCCATGGCTTCGGCAGTGATAAGTAGTGAGCAGCCTCGCTGAGCTGAGCCCATACAGGAATGGAGAGCTCTGCCGCTTCAATCATCGCCGCACCTTGCTCATCCTGCCTGGTCGATTTCCATGGCGACAAGAAATTGGCTTGCGGCATCCCTGACCTGCTCCCAAGACGGATGAAAGAGCTCACTCGCATCATTCCCCGCAAACGCAGCATCCGGCAGGGCAGCCGCAGCTCCCACCAGACATGCAATTCTCTGTTTCATCGTCTCCGACACTCCACTCCAGTGCAGCAGTGACTCTCCAACCAAAAGCTCCTGCCTGAGCTCCCATGCGGAAGCGAAATGACTTTCGGACTGCTGCAATGCTAGGTCGGGGCCAGCCGCAACGATTCTGGCCGAGTCTTCGAAGTAGAAGAGACAACTCTTCATTGAATCTTCAAGATCCTCCTCACGTACACCTTCCATCGTAATTCTCCTGTTCTCACTCGGAGCGGACCGAGCAGGCATTTCCACGCCTTTCACCTTACGCATCATCAATGCCGAGACGGGCGTGCGCCGCCACATCCACCACCGTAAAGCCGCGCTCGATCACTTGCTTGATTGCCTCGGATTTGAACTCATCCGTGTAGCGCTTGTTGCTGATAGACACCTCTATCGTTGCCATCCATGATGGCCCCATAGGTGTCTACGAAAGGCCGACCGGTCCATTATCCAGGGATGACGGGTCAAAGCCGTCCTCTTCGACTCCCAGCCAAAGGTCATACAGAGCATCAGGACTGAAGAATGGCTCGCAGAAAAACCAACCACCCAGCCTCGAACTGCAGGCCAAGCGTCGATAGTTTCATAGGAGCTATGTCCATTGCGGCTTTGGCATTCAAGACCCACATCAGCCATCTCAAAATTTGCGGGAAGATGCCGACATATGGAAACCAACCACGCGCCAGGCTCGTTATAACAGCGCCAATCACGACCGAATGAGACGTAAGACCTCCTCGTCACACGACGCACTTCGCGCAATATGTGCTCGAACGTCCCCAGCCATGAGCTGGTCAGGATCAAGAAAAGACAGCTCGACCAGCTTCAGGAGCACATCCTTGGAGGGAGCACTTCGCAGCCACCAATGGAAAATCCCGTTCCTGTCGTGTTCTGAAGCTGCCTCCATCCCAAGCTCATAACTGGCGCAGAGCTGATTCACCAGCTCTTCCGGCAACATGCCGTACTCAAGCCACTTGGAATGGAACTGCATTACACCGAGATAGCTAGCCACGTCCATGTACTATGCGCCCTAAGGATGAGAGAAGTGGGTGCCAACTGAATCCACCGCGACATCTTCATGATGGCACCTTCCTGGGAAGCATATGTGCACTTCGCAAACAAACATCAACAGTGCGGCCCCTTGCAGTGCGAACCATGCACTTGCCAAGCTTTTGCTTCTTACAGGCTCCATCAGCGACCCCCTCGGCCCGAACTGACAGGGAGCCGGCTTCGCCGCCCATTCCCACGCAGCCTCCTCTTCATCCTGCCTACTCGATCTCTCCGAAATAGCCAAGCTCCACATACGTGCAGGAAGGCGAAATCGACCGAAGGATCGCCATCATTCCCACAACCCCCTCGGCTTCATCCCGACAGCTTGTCGTGTTGTTCGGTTCCCCTGGTGGGGCGCAGATCCCTCCGCAGCCGAGTGACCTCCGACGGTGTAGCCCGGCTTGTACATCTTGCGCGCCGGCTGGTCCTCAAGCACAGACCTGATGAAGTAGACCGGACCCGTGCCACTATCCATGTACAGGTACGCTTCTCCTTCTTCCAGAGACTTCCGTAACGGCCTGCGGTTTCGCGCAGCCCAGCCTCAGCTTTGTGCAGACTGTCGTGGCAAGCGGTGTAGCAAAACCGAGGTTCAGTGCTCTGCGCGTGGGGCCGTTCCCATGGCCGCAAGCCAAGCAGCAAATAGCAATGCGGCAACGTGGAAGGTGTTAGTCAGGAGTATTGCACTCAGCCCGCGTTCTCGGGCCTGACTACTGCGAGTTTGGGGGAACTGCGTCCCATCGCCAATCTTCGTCATCGGCTTGGACCGCGTCGGGAATTTAGCCCGGGCATGCAACGCAACCATCAGCGGTGCGAAGACCATCGAAAATCGTGGAATCACATCGACGTCCTTGTCAACTGAGGATGAAGCTTCCTGCGCGGACGTGCTCGCCCTTACCCCTCAGGTCCCTCCCGACGTATTGCTGAGAACGACCTTTAGAACCGAGAGCAAGGCCCCGATTTCAGACCCTGCCCGTTGCCACTGATTACTTAAGCACCCGTGAGGGCTGATCTGCGCCCTGCAGGGGATCAATCCTTGGTAACGCGATTGATCTCAGCGAGGCTGGTGGTGCCGGCTGCGGCCTTGACCAACGCGGATTGGCGCAGATCGTTCACGCCTGCACGCTGAGCTGCTTCGGCGATCTGGATGGCATTGCCGCCGGCCAAGACGATCACCGAAATCTCTTCACTCATCGGCATGACCTGATAGATACCCGTACGTCCCTTATAGCCTTCAGTGCATTCTTCGCAGCCAACGGCTTCGTAGAGCGTGATGCCAGCATCCAGCTGGGCTTGGGTAAACCCTTCGGCGAGCAGCGCATTGGCGGGCAGATCGACCGGCCGCTTGCAGTTGTTGCACAGGCGCCGGGCCAAACGCTGCGCGATGACCAGGGTCACCGAGCTGGTGATATTGAACGGCGCGATGCCCATGTTCATCAGACGCGCAATGGTCTGGGGCGCGTCGTTGGTATGTAGGGTGGACAGCACCATGTGACCTGTCTGGGCGGCCTTGATCGCGATCTCAGCCGTTTCCAGGTCACGGATTTCGCCGACCATGATGATGTCCGGATCCTGACGCAGGAACGAACGCAGCGCTGCGGCGAATGTCATGCCCCGCTTGACGTTCTGCTGCACCTGGTTGACGCCGGGCAAACGGATTTCTACCGGATCTTCCGCCGTCGAAATGTTACGCGTTTCATCGTTGAGGATGCCCAGCGCGGTGTACAGCGACACGGTCTTACCCGAACCCGTCGGGCCGGTAACCAGCACCATGCCGTACGGTTTGTGGATGGCTTCCAGGAACAGCTTCTGCTGCACCTCCTCATAGCCAAGCTTGTCGATGCCCAGCTTGGCTGCACTGCCGTCCAGGATACGCAGCACGATCTTTTCGCCGAACAGCGTCGGCAAAGTACTGACACGGAAGTCGATCTGCTTGGTCTTGGACAGGTTGAGCTTGATGCGGCCATCCTGCGGCACGCGCTTTTCAGCGATGTCCAGCTGGGACATCACCTTCAGGCGTGCCGCAATGCGCTGGTTGAGCTTGACCGGGGCCTTGGCCACGTTCTTGAGCAGACCGTCGATACGGAAACGAACGCGGTAGTCGTCCTCGTAAGGCTCGAAGTGAATGTCCGAAGCGCCCTTGCGGATGGCATCCACCAAGACCTTGTTGACGAACTTCACCACCGGCGTGTCGTCGCCCTTGGCATCGTGACCGGCGTCGGTGCCTGCGCCGTCTTCGTCGCCGGCGGAGACGTCAAGATCCCCCATGCCGTCATCGTCACCGCCACCCAGCCCTCCACCGAGAGTGTCGTGCTTGGACTGCCATTGCTCCAGAGTGCGACGGATCTGCTCGTCGTCGACCAGAATCGGCTCCACCACTAGATTGGTATGGAACTTGATCTCGTCCAGCGAGTGCGTCGGATCGCTTGTTCCAACAAACAGCTTGCCGCCACGCTTGAACAGCGGCAGGACGTGGTGCTTGCGTAGCAACTCTTCACTGACCAGCGAAATTGCACTCTGACCGCTGTCGAACACGGATACGTCCAGCAGCGGCATGCCGAACTCCAGCGCGTTGGCGGCCGCCAGCTGCGCTGGGGTGACGAGCTTTTTCTCGGCAAAGTACTGAGGTAGCGGCTGTTTGGCCGCTGCGGCCTTTGACATCGCGTCCCGCGCGACCGCTTCCTCCAGCGCCCCGTCCTGCACCAGACGGCGCGCGATGCCGGTGATCCCGACTAGATTGGCAGTAACAACGGCATTCATTGGCAGGATCCTCTAGTACGTAGCCGCATTATGGCCAGCTTGGGAGCTGGGTACTAGCATCCAGTCGGACGATGCTTCGCATCGAACGCAGCCCCGTCACAGCGCCATAGGCCATCGGCAGTTCGGCGCAATACGAGATCCTTCCCGTTCACAGCACTTCCCCCGGCAAGCGTGCAGGTAATGCTGCCAGCACCGGTCGCGGCAAGGGTCGCTGCCACCGTTGGGCACCGCGTGCTGGCATGCAACCCCACGTAGTCCGCCGTCACTACACTGGCGTCGCTACTGTCCTGCACCACCTGCTCCATCATGGTCTTGCCAGGCCGGATTTCTGCCAACGCCGCGCCAACCTGCGCCTTCGCCACGTAATTTTGGTAAATCGGCAGCGCGATAGCCGCCAAGATCGCGATGATCGCAATGACAATCATCAGTTCGATCAGTGTGAACCCCTGTTGCCTGCCTCTCATGACACTCCTCTCGCAAGGCTCCCCGTGGCCTCATGCAACGCTAAAGCACGTTCCGTGCCAAGCCGTGCATCTGGGCCGAATCCCACGCGAGAGCAAAAAAAAAGGCCCCGGGCATGCCGGGGCCTTTTGGCAAGCTCAAACCAGGGTATTAGCAGCCCTTCGGCTTGTACTTGGCGTCAGCCGCACCACCAGTGGTGCTGCAGGCCCAGGTGCCGGCGGTGGCATCACGGGTCCACACAACGGTGCCTTCGTTGATCTTCGGGTTGCCCTTCAGGGTGCAGGTGATGGACGCAGCGCCGGTGGCAGCCACCGAGGTGGTGATCGCACAACGGGTGGTCGAGGCGTTCAGACCGATCTGGGTGACGTCGGTCACGGTGCCAGTCAGACCTTCGTTGATCAGAACTTCGGCGTTGGTCTTGCCGGGGGTGATTTCGGCCAGACCGGCGCCCACCTGCGACTTGGCAACGTAGTCCTGGTACATCGGCAGTGCGATGGCGGCCAGGATCGCGATGATCGCGATGACGATCATCAGTTCGATGAGGGTAAAGCCCTGCTGCTTCTTCATGTGTACATCCCCTAGAGGTGGTTTTGAAAAATGAACACTGGGTCGCGCCTGGCCGGTTGACCGGCTGAGCAAGGCAATCGCCCGTGCGGGTGGTTGAAAGCAGGTTGCGTGCCAACTTCTCAGCAATGCTCCCCAGCATTCCCCGGCGCAATGATGGCAGCAATCTTCAGGATTGGAACCCCCCGCACAGTAATTTGCGACACAACCTGCATTGTGACGCGGTGCGTCACCTTTTGACGGCTTCGGGCCTGGCCCTCGGTCACGGATTGTCGCCAAGGAGGGATGCCACGACGGCTCGGAACCGGCTACCATTCGGTTCAGAAGCCCGCCTGGGGATGGTGGGGCTGGGGAGCCTGTATGTCTGTTAGCCGAAGTGCTGTCAAGAAAGAGCCCGTGGCGCGTAGCACCATGGAGTTGCAGCCGTTTGTCTGGGAGGGGACCGACAAGCGGGGCGTGAAGATGAAGGGCGAGCAGCCCGCCAAGAATGCCAACCTGCTCAGAGCCGAGCTGCGCCGCCAGGGAATATCGCCAGGCATGGTCAAGCCCAAGCCCAAGCCGCTCTTCGGAGCCGCAGGCAAGGCGGTGGGCGCCAAGGACATTGCGTTCTTCAGCCGCCAGATGGCGACCATGATGAAGTCAGGCGTTCCGATCGTGAGCGCGCTGGACATCATCGGTAGCGGGCACAAAAACCCCCGCATGAAGAAGATGGTGGACGGGATCCGCACTGACATCGAGGGCGGCTCATCGTTGCATGAAGCCATCAGCAAGTATCCGGTCCAATTCGACGAGCTGTATCGCAACCTGGTCAAGGCTGGCGAAGGCGCTGGTGTACTGGAAACCGTCCTGGAGACGGTAGCCAACTACAAGGAAAACATCGAAGCCCTAAAAGGCAAGATCAAGAAGGCGCTGTTCTATCCGATCATGGTCCTGGCAGTGGCCCTGATCGTGAGCAGCATCCTGCTGGTCTGGGTGGTCCCTCAATTTGAGGATGTTTTCAAGGGATTTGGTGCCGACCTTCCCGCCTTTACCCAGATGATCGTGAATCTATCCAGATTCATGGTGTCGTGGTGGTGGGCGATCATGATCGTCATTGTCGGGAGCATAGTGGCATTCATCGCCGCTTATAAGCGCTCACCCCGTATGCAGCACACGATGGATCGGATGATCCTGATGGTGCCGGTGATCGGCCAGCTGATGCACAGTAGCGCCATTGCCCGCTTCGCGCGCACTACTGCCGTGACGTTCAAGGCCGGCGTGCCGCTGGTGGAAGCGCTGGGCATTGTCGCCGGCGCCACCGGCAACAAGGTTTACGAAGAGGCTGTACTGCGCATGCGCAGCGACGTGTCTGTCGGCTTCCCGGTCAATATGGCCATGAAGCAGACCAACCTGTTCCCGCACATGGTGATCCAGATGACCGCCATCGGTGAAGAGGCCGGCGCCCTGGATGCCATGCTGTTCAAGGTGGCTGAGTACTACGAACAGGAAGTCAACAACACGGTGGACGCGCTGAGCAGTCTGTTGGAGCCGATCGTGATGGTGGTCATTGGTGTTATCGTCGGCGGCATGGTGATCGGCATGTACTTGCCCATCTTCAAGCTCGCATCGGTAGTCGGATAATCAATCAATGGCATTTCTCGACCAGCATCCCGGCCTCGGCTATCCGGCCGCGGCCGCACTGGGGTTGCTGATTGGCAGCTTCCTCAATGTGGTGATCCTGCGCCTGCCCAAGCGGCTGGAGTGGCAGTGGAAGCGCGACGCCCGCGAGGTGCTCGAGCTTCCGGACATCTACGAACCACCCCCGCCCGGGATCGTGGTCGAGCCGTCGCACTGCCCGCACTGCAAGCACAAGCTGTCCTGGTACGAGAACATCCCGCTGTTCAGCTGGCTGGTCCTGCGTGGCAAGTGTCGCCATTGCCACGCACCGATCTCGATCCAGTACCCATTGGTGGAGCTGATCACCGGGCTGCTGGTGCTGGCCAGTGTGTGGCAGTTCGGCTTTGGCTGGCAGGGCTTTGGCGCCATCGTGCTGAGCTGTTTCCTGGTGGCCCTGTCCGGGATCGACCTGCGCACCCAGCTGTTGCCCGACCAGCTCACCCTGCCGCTGATGTGGCTGGGGTTGATAGGCAGTATCGACAACCTCTACATGCCGGCCAAACCGGCCCTGCTGGGCGCCATTGCGGGCTATCTTTCGCTATGGACCGTGTGGTGGCTGTTCAAGCAGATCACCGGCAAGGAAGGCATGGGCCACGGCGATTTCAAGCTGCTGGCCGCGCTGGGCGCCTGGTGCGGGTTGAAGGGCATCCTGCCGATCATCCTGCTGTCGTCGGTAATCGGCGCGATCGTGGGCTCGATCTGGCTGTATTCGCGCGGCCGCGACCACGCCACCCCCATCCCGTTCGGGCCGTACCTGGCTGTTGCCGGCTGGATCGTGTTCATGTGGGGCGAGCCGCTGATCGACGGCTACATGAGACTCTCCGGCCTGCGCTGAGGGCACGGCGATGAGCCAGTTCGTGGTGGGATTGACCGGCGGCGTGGCCGCCGGCAAAAGCGAGGTCAGCCGCCGCTTCGAGGCCCTGGGCATCGTGGTGGCCGATGCCGACATCGCGGCCCGCACCGTGGTGGCGCCCGGCAGCGAAGGGCTGGCCCGGATCGTGGCGCATTTTGGGTCTGGCATCCTGCTGGCCGACGGCCAGCTGGACCGCGCGGCGCTGCGCGGGCGGATTTTTGCCTCGGCCCAGGAACGGCAGGCGCTGGAAGCCATCACCCACCCTGCCATCCGGGAACTGCTGCGGCGCACCTGTGAGGCGGCGGCCAGCCCCTACGCCATTGCCGCCATTCCGTTGCTGACCGAGGCCGGTGGGCGCCAACGCTATCCGTGGCTGGACCGGATTCTGGTGGTGGATGCGCCGGTGGCGGTGCAGCATGCGCGGCTGATGCTGCGTGATGGGACGACGGCTGAACTTGCCGATCGGATGATTGCCGCACAGGCCAGCCGCGAGGAACGCCTGGCGCTGGCCGATGACGTGGTGGTCAATGATGGGCACCCGGACCATCTGCAGGCCGAGGTGGAGCGGTTGGATCAGGCTTACCGGACGCTGGCAGCCGCGTAGGGACACGCCATGCGTGTCCCACGTAGATCATGGTCGTTCCATGTTTCCGGGTTCGGGCGGGTGTCCGTGTCCGTGGGACACGCGTGTGAGCTGACCCCCAAATGTTGGACAGTTGGGGCTAGGTTGCGGAGGCTTGGGTCCGATATTGAATCGGACTCATGCCACCCAAGCCGAGCTTG
>NZ_JBITVZ010000033.1:0-16443 GCF_044543385.1 Stenotrophomonas sp. NPDC077420 | reverse complement strand
CTGATCAACCCGGTCGCGATGGACGAAGGCCTGCGCTTCGCGATCCGCGAAGGCGGCCGTACCGTCGGCGCCGGCGTGGTCTCCAAGATCATCGAGTAATCTGTACCACCGGCGGCAGCCCAGCGCTGCCGGTCTCGCGAACGGCGGGCCGGGAACCCCGGTCCGCCTTCGCTGTCTAAGGGAAGGCAGTTTTTCAGTACGCCAGTAGCTCAATTGGCAGAGCAGCGGTCTCCAAAACCGCAGGTTGGGGGTTCGAGTCCCTCCTGGCGTGCCACTTCTCCCTTCCAGCGGCCATGCCGCCTCAGCAGCCAGAGCCGGATGAACAGCAAGATCGAGCATTCCAAGGACACCTCCACCGGGGGTGACATCGTGAAATACGCCGCCGCAGTGCTCCTGGCACTTGCGGGTCTTTTTGCGTGGTTCTGGTTCGGCGCACCCGAGCATGCCGCCCAGAATGCCTGGTCCGGTCCGCTGCGCGGCCTTGGCGTGGCCGTGGGCCTGATCGCCGGCCTTGCCGTGTTCATGCTGACCGCCAAGGGTCGAGACATCCGCGAGTTTCTTTCCGAATCCCGCTTCGAGCTGCGCAAGGTGGTCTGGCCAACGCGCCAGGAAGCCATTCGCATGACCTGGGTGGTGATGGTCGTGGTGATCATCCTCAGCCTCCTTCTCGGCGGTTTCGACTTCGTGATTCAGAAAGCGATCCAGTGGTTCCTGGGTCGATAAGGAGAAACCTGTGAAGCGTTGGTATGTGGTTCACGCCTATTCAGGCTTCGAGAAGAGTGTCGCCCAGGCCCTGCGCGACCGCATCGTGCGCGATGAAAAGCAGGAGCTGTTCGGTGACGTGCTGGTGCCCACCGAAGAGGTGGTTGAAATGCGTTCCGGCCAGAAGCGCCGTTCCGAGCGCAAGTTCTTCCCCGGCTACGTGCTGGTCCAGATCGAAACCCACGACGAAAACGGCATTCCGCGCATCGACAACGAAAGCTGGCACCTGGTGAAGGACACGTCCAAGGTGATGGGCTTCATCGGTGGCACGGCGGATCGTCCGCTGCCGATCGCCGATTCCGAGGCTGAGGCCATCCTGAATCGCGTTCAGGAAGGTGTGGAGAAGCCGCGTCCGAAGGTGCTGTTCGAGCCGGGCCAGATGGTCCGCGTGACCGAAGGCCCGTTCAACGACTTCAATGGCGTCGTGGAAGAGGTCAACTACGAAAAGAGCCGCCTGCGCGTCTCGGTGCTGATCTTCGGTCGCGCCACCCCGGTCGAGCTCGAGTTCGGTCAGGTCGAAAAGCAGGTCTGATCTACCCTGCAGCGGGGCAGGGCCCCGCTCCACCCCGTAGGGTCACGCCCTGCGGGGCTGCGATGCCGGAAGCGCGTTCAGACACCCGCCAAAAAACCTGATATAGTGCGCGGCTTCCTGCCAGGTAGCTGGCAAAAACATGGGGCCGCCGCAAGGTGGCCTTCTGCATGAATTCAAAACGCGATGCCGGGACGCGACATTCCCGGTCCGATGGGGAGCCTGTGGTCGCAAGGCGCTAGCACCCGGAGAGTATTCACATGGCAAAGAAAGTAGTTGGTTACATCAAGCTGCAGGTGAAGGCCGGTCAGGCCAACCCCTCGCCGCCGGTCGGTCCCGCGCTGGGTCAGCGTGGCCTGAACATCATGGAATTCTGCAAGGCCTTCAATGCCGCCACGCAGAAGCTCGAGCCGGGTCTGCCGGTTCCGGTGATCATCACGGCCTATTCGGACCGTACCTTCACCTTCATCACCAAGAGCACCCCGGCCACCACCCTGCTCAAGAAGGCCGCTGGCATCACCTCCGGCTCCAAGAAGCCGAACACCGACAAGGTGGGCAAGGTGAGCCGCAAGCAGCTGGAAGAGATCGCCAAGGCGAAGGAACCGGATCTGACTGCCGCCGACCTGGACGCCGCCGTGCGTACCATCGCTGGTTCTGCCCGTTCCATGGGCCTTGTGGTAGAGGGTTAAGAAGATGGCACAGACCAAGCGTGAGAAGGCCATCAAGGCCGCCGTCGTCCCGGGCAAGGCTTACGCCTTCGAGGACGCGATCAAGATCCTGAAGACCGCCACCAAGGCCAAGTTCGTCGAGTCCTTCGACGTTGCCGTGCGCCTGGGCGTGGACGCCAAGAAGTCCGACCAGCAGGTGCGCGGTTCGACCGTGCTGCCGGCCGGTACCGGCAAGAGCGTGCGCGTTGCCGTGTTCGCCCCGGCCGGTGCCAAGGCTGACGAAGCCCTGGCCGCTGGCGCCGAAGCCGTCGGCATGGACGACCTGGCCGAGAAGATGCAGGCCGGCGATCTGAACTATGACGTCGTCATCGCGACCCCGGACGCCATGCGCGTCGTCGGTAAGCTGGGCACCGTGCTCGGCCCGCGCGGCCTGATGCCGAACCCGAAGGTCGGCACCGTGTCGGCCAACCCGGGCGAAGCCGTCAAGAATGCCAAGTCGGGTCAGGTCCGTTACCGCACCGACAAGGCCGGCATCATCCACTGCACCATCGGCAAGGCCGACTTCGCCGAAGACGCGCTGAAGTCGAACCTGCAGGCGCTGCTGCAGGACCTGATCAAGGCCAAGCCGGCGACCTCGAAGGGCACCTACCTGCAGAAGGTTTCGGTCAGCTCGACGATGGGCCCGGGCGTCACCGTCGACCAGTCGTCGCTGAGCCTGAAGTAATCGTTTCAAGCGGGTCCGTGGCTTCGGCCGCGGATCCGTGACATTTGAAGGCAATCCGAGCGGGTCCGTCCCGCGACGATAGCCGTCAAAGACCGCTGGGGCGGGGGCTTCGTGCCGCTGCTTAATCGATTCCTCCGGGAATCACCCTGCGTAGATGGTGCCCTTCTGGAGTTTTTCTGGTTTACGCACGTCTGGGTTCACCCAGGTTGGCCATCCAGGTCTAGAACGGCCCACCCTTGGAACATCGTCCCGATGTTCCCAGTGTCCAGGATGGATGCTGCCCAGGACCGCACACGGCAGGAGCCGTAAGCGGAGTTCAATTGGAGGAGTGCAATGGCTCTCAATCTGTCCCAGAAGCAAGAAGTAGTCGCTGAGGTCGCGGACATCGCTGCCAAGGCCCACTCCTTGATCGCAGCCGAATATGCTGGCACCACGGTCTCCCAGATGACCGCGATGCGCAAGCAGGCCCGCGAAACCGGCGTTTTCTTGAAAGTTGTCAAGAACACCCTGGCCTCGCGCGCCGTTGAAGGCACCGAATTCGCCGTGGCACAGGACCAGATGACCGGTCCGCTGCTGTACGCGTTCTCGCTCGAGGAGCCCGGCGCAGCCGGTCGCCTGATCAAGGATGCCGCCAAGACCAACGACAAGCTCAAGGCCAAGCTCGTTGCGATCGGTGGTGAAGTGTTCCCGGCAAGCCACGTCGAAGTGCTGGCATCGCTGCCGACCCGTGACCAGGCCCTGGCCATGCTGGCCCGCGTGCTGTCCGAGCCGGCCGCAATGTTCGCGCGCGCCATCAAGGCCGTCGGCGACAAGCAGGGGGGCGGCGACGCCGCTGCTGCTGACGCTGCCGAACCGGTCGCCGAGACCGCCTGAGTCGACGCTTTCGTGGTTCCGAACGGAACCTCAATCCAGAAAATCAAAGAAAGGTAATCAAAATGTCCCTTACCAATGAACAGATCGTCGATGCCGTCGCCGAGATGACCCTGATGCAGGTGATGGAGCTGGTCAAGGCCATCGAAGAGAAGTTCGGCGTCTCCGCCGCTGCTCCGGTTGCCGCAGCTGCTGCTGCCGGCCCGGCCGCTGCCGTTGAAGAGCAGACCGAATTCGACGTCATCCTGAAGAGCGCCGGCGACAAGAAGGTCGACGTCATCAAGGCCGTCCGCGCCATCACCGGCCTGGGCCTGAAGGAAGCCAAGGATCTGACCGAAGCCGGTGGCATGATCAAGGAAGCGGCCTCGAAGGACGACGCTGCCAAGTTCAAGAAGGATCTGGAAGCTGCTGGCGCGACTGTCGAAGTCAAGTAAGCAGTTCCTTGCCTCGCCATCGATACACGGCGATGCAGCCAAGGCTGGGGGCGTAAGCCCCTGGCCTTTGGTCGTTGTTGCGTCAGGGCCGACCGCGGGTCGGCTGCTCCACCCGTAGTACAAGCCCAACACGGGCTGCGGTCCACGCCTCGCAACGGCAGCGCCCCAGGCGCGCCAGCCCGGCGCCAGATCCAGACGAGTTGGCAGTTGGAAGTAGCAAAAGAAGGCGTGCTGGTGCCGGCAATACCAGCGACTTCCAACTGACAATTTTTATGTTCCCTTCGGGCCGCGCCGTCTGGTGCCGGCCCGCACAGCCAAGGTGAGACCCATGACGTCCTATTCGTTCACCGAAAAGAAGCGTATCCGCAAGGACTTCGGCAAGCAGCGCTCGATCCTCGAAGTGCCGTTCCTGCTGGCCATCCAGGTGGATTCCTATCGCGAGTTCCTGCAGGAAAACATCGATCCGGCCAAGCGCCGTGACCTGGGCCTGCACGCCGCCCTGAAGTCGGTGTTCCCGATCGCCAGCTACAGCGGCAACGCTGCCCTGGAATACGTGGGCTACAAGCTGGGCGACCCGGTCTTCGACGAGCGTGAGTGCCGCCAGCGTGGCATGAGCTACGGCGCGCCGCTGCGCGTCACCGTGCGCCTGGTGATCTACGACCGCGAGTCGTCCACCAAGGCCATCAAGTACGTGAAGGAGCAGGAGGTCTACCTCGGCGAAATTCCGCTGATGACCGACAACGGCACCTTCATCGTCAACGGCACCGAGCGCGTCATCGTCTCGCAGCTGCACCGCTCGCCGGGCGTGTTCTTCGACCACGACCGTGGCAAGACCCACAGCTCGGGCAAGCTGCTGTACAGCGCCCGCATCATCCCGTACCGCGGCTCGTGGCTGGACTTCGAGTTCGACCCGAAGGACGCGCTGTTCACCCGTATCGACCGTCGCCGCAAGCTGCCGGTGTCGATCCTGCTGCGTGCGCTGGGCTACAGCAACGAAGAGATGCTGGCCGAGTTCTTCGAGATCAACACCTTCCACATCAATCCCGATGAAGGCGTGCAGCTCGAACTGGTCTCCGAGCGCCTGCGCGGCGAGACCCTGAACTTCGACCTGGCCGACGGCGACAAGGTCATCGTCGAAGCCGGCAAGCGCATCACCGCGCGCCACGTGAAGCAGCTGGAAGCCTCGGGCATTGCCGCCCTGGCCGTGCCGGACGATTACATCGTCGGCCGCATCCTGTCGCACGACGTGGTCGACGCGGGCACCGGCGAACTGCTGGCCCAGGCCAACGACGAAATCACCGACGAGCAGCTGCAGGCCTTCCGCAAGGCCGGCGTGGATGCCGTGGGCACCCTGTGGGTGAACGATCTGGATCGTGGCCCGTACCTGTCCAACACCCTGCGCATCGATCCGACCAAGACCCAGCTCGAAGCGCTGGTCGAAATCTATCGCATGATGCGTCCGGGCGAGCCGCCGACCAAGGACGCCGCGCAGAACCTGTTCCACAACCTGTTCTTCACCTTCGAGCGCTACGACCTGTCCACGGTTGGCCGCATGAAGTTCAACCGTCGTGTCGGCCGCAAGGAAGTCACCGGTGAAGCGGTGCTGTACGACCGCAAGTACTTCGGCGAGCGCAACGACGAAGAGTCCAAGCGCCTGGTCGCCGAGCACGGCGACAGCTCCGACATCCTGGACGTGATCAAGGTCCTCACCGAGATCCGCAACGGTCGCGGCGTGGTCGATGACATCGACCACCTGGGCAACCGTCGCGTGCGTTCGGTTGGCGAAATGGCCGAGAACGTGTTCCGCGTGGGCCTGGTCCGCGTCGAGCGCGCGGTCAAGGAGCGTCTGTCGATGGCCGAATCCGAAGGCCTGACCCCGCAGGAGCTGATCAACGCCAAGCCGGTCGCCGCTGCCATCAAGGAGTTCTTCGGCTCCTCGCAGCTGTCCCAGTTCATGGACCAGAACAACCCGCTGTCGGAAGTCACCCACAAGCGTCGCGTCTCGGCCCTGGGCCCGGGCGGCCTGACCCGTGAGCGTGCCGGCTTCGAAGTGCGCGACGTGCACCCGACCCATTACGGCCGCGTCTGCACCATCGAAACCCCGGAAGGCCCGAACATCGGCCTGATCAACTCGCTGGCCGTGTACGCCCGCACCAACCAGTACGGCTTCCTGGAAACCCCGTACCGCAAGGTGCATGACGGCGTGGTCTCCGACGAGATCGAGTTCCTGTCGGCCATCGAAGAAAACGAATACGTCATCGCCCAGGCCAATGCCCTGACCGATGCCAGGAACACGCTCACCGAGCAGTTCGTGCCGTGCCGGTTCCAGGGTGAGTCGCTGCTGAAGCCGCCGGCGGAAGTCCACTTCATGGACGTCTCGCCGATGCAGACCGTGTCGATCGCCGCCGCGCTGGTGCCGTTCCTGGAGCACGATGACGCCAACCGTGCACTGATGGGCGCCAACATGCAGCGCCAGGCCGTGCCGACCCTGCGTGCGCAGAAGCCGCTGGTGGGTACCGGCATCGAACGCGCCGTGGCCCGTGACTCGGGTGTGACCGTGAACGCCCGTCGTGGCGGCGAGATCGTGCAGATCGACGCCGGCCGCATCGTGGTCAAGGTCAACGAAGTGGAGATCACCGACGCGACCGACGCGGGCGTGGATATCTACAACCTGATCAAGTACACCCGTTCCAACCAGAACACCTGCATCAACCAGCGCCCGCTGGTGGAAGTGGGCGACGTGATCGCGCGTGGCGACGTGCTGGCCGATGGCCCGTCCACCGACATCGGTGAACTGGCCCTGGGCCAGAACATGCTGATCGCGTTCATGCCGTGGAACGGCTACAACTTCGAAGACTCCATCCTGCTGTCCGAGCGCGTGGTGGAAGAGGATCGTTACACCACGATCCACATCGAAGAACTGACCTGCGTTGCGCGCGACACCAAGCTGGGGCCGGAAGAAATCTCGGCCGACATCCCGAACGTGTCCGAGCAGGCGCTGAACCGCCTGGACGAATCGGGCGTGGTGTACATCGGTGCCGAAGTGCGCGCCGGCGACATCATGGTCGGCAAGGTCACGCCGAAGGGCGAGAGCCAGCTGACCCCGGAAGAGAAGCTGCTGCGCGCGATCTTCGGCGAGAAGGCCTCCGACGTTAAGGACAGCTCGCTGCGCGTGCCGCCGGGCATGGACGGCACCGTCATCGACGTGCAGGTCTTCACCCGCGACGGCATCGAGAAGGACAAGCGTGCGCGCCAGATCGAGGAAAGCGAGATCAAGCGCGTCAAGAAGGACTTCGACGACCAGTTCCGGATCCTGGAAGGCGCGATCTACGCCCGTCTGCGCTCGCAGATCGTGGGCAAGGTCGCCAATGGCGGTGCCAACCTGAAGAAGGGCGACACCATCACCGACGCCTACCTGGACGGCCTGAAGAAGGCCGATTGGTTCGCCCTGCGCATGAAGGACGATGATGCGTCCGAAGCCATCGAGCGCGCCCAGAAGCAGATCCAGGCGCACGAGAAGGAATTCGAGCGTCGCTTCGCCGACAAGCGCGGCAAGATCACCGCCGGCGACGACCTCGCCCCGGGCGTGCTGAAGATGGTCAAGGTGTTCCTGGCCGTGAAGCGCCGCATCCAGCCGGGCGACAAGATGGCAGGCCGCCACGGCAACAAGGGTGTGGTCTCCAACGTGGTGCCGGTCGAGGACATGCCGTACATGGCCTCGGGCGAGACCGTGGACATCGTGCTGAACCCGCTGGGCGTGCCGTCGCGCATGAACATCGGCCAGATCCTGGAAGTGCACCTGGGCTGGGCGGCGAAGGGCCTGGGTCGCAAGATCCAGGGCATGCTCGAGGCCCAGGCCGCGATCAACGACCTGCGCAAGTTCCTGGACGAGGTGTACAACCACGACAAGACCCAGCATGCCAACCACGTCGACCTGACCCAGTTCAGCGACGAGGAACTGCTGCGCCTGGCCGGCAACCTGACCGACGGCGTGCCGATGGCGACCCCGGTGTTCGACGGTGCCACCGAAGCGGAAATCAAGCGCATGCTGGAACTGGCCGAACTGCCGAGCAGTGGCCAGACCCAGCTGTACGACGGCCGCACCGGTGAAGCGTTCGACCGCCACACCACCGTGGGTTACATGCACTACCTGAAGCTGAACCACCTGGTCGACGACAAGATGCACGCGCGTTCGACCGGTCCGTACTCGCTCGTTACCCAGCAGCCGCTGGGCGGCAAGGCGCAGTTCGGTGGCCAGCGCTTCGGCGAAATGGAAGTCTGGGCGCTGGAAGCCTACGGCGCGGCCTACACCCTGCAGGAAATGCTGACGGTGAAGTCCGATGACGTGCAGGGCCGCAACCAGATGTACAAGAACATCGTCGACGGTGAGCACGAGATGGTCGCGGGCATGCCGGAATCCTTCAACGTGCTCCTGAAGGAAATCCGCTCGCTGGCCATCAACATGGAACTGGAAGACAACTGATCGCGCAGGCGCGGCTGCCCCGGCAGCCGCGCCGCCAGCAGTGACCCGACAGCCCATCGACAAAGATTTCCTCCTTTCGGAGAAACACCATGAAAGACCTGCTCAACCTCTTCAACCAGCAGCGCCAGACGCTGGACTTCGACGCGATCAAGATCGCGCTGGCCTCGCCGGACCTGATCCGTTCGTGGTCCTTCGGCGAAGTGAAGAAGCCGGAAACCATCAACTACCGTACCTTCAAGCCGGAGCGTGACGGCCTGTTCTGCGCCGCCATCTTCGGGCCGGTCAAGGACTACGAGTGCCTGTGCGGCAAGTACAAGCGCATGAAGCACCGCGGCGTGGTCTGCGAAAAGTGCGGCACCGAAGTGACCCTGGCCAAGGTGCGTCGCGAGCGCATGGGCCACATCGACCTGGCCTCGCCGGTCGCGCACATCTGGTTCCTCAAGTCGCTGCCGTCGCGCATCGGCCTGATGCTGGACATGACCCTGCGCGACATCGAGCGCGTGCTGTACTTCGAAGCCTACGTGGTGACCGAGCCGGGCCTGACCGCCCTGGAGCGCCGCCAGCTGCTGACCGAAGAACAGTTCCTGCAGGCGCGCCAGGAGCACGGCGACGACTTCGATGCCGCCATGGGCGCCGAGGCCGTGTACGAGCTGCTGCGCACCATCGACCTGCAGTCGGAAATGACCCGCCTGCGCGAAGAAATCGCCAGCACCGGTTCGGAAACCAAGCTCAAGCGCCTCACCAAGCGCATCAAGCTGGTCGAAGCCTTCCTGGAATCGGGCAACCGTCCGGAATGGATGGTCATGACCGTGCTGCCCGTGCTGCCGCCGGACCTGCGTCCGCTGGTGCCGCTGGATGGCGGCCGCTTCGCGACCTCCGACCTGAACGACCTGTACCGCCGCGTCATCAACCGCAACAACCGCCTGCGCCGCCTGCTCGAGCTGAACGCGCCGGACATCATCGTGCGCAATGAAAAGCGCATGCTGCAGGAATCGGTCGATGCGCTGCTGGACAACGGCCGTCGTGGCCGTGCCATCACCGGCACCAACAAGCGCCCGCTGAAGTCGCTGGCCGACATGATCAAGGGCAAGCAGGGCCGCTTCCGCCAGAACCTGCTGGGCAAGCGCGTGGACTACTCGGGCCGTTCGGTCATCGTGGTCGGTCCGTACCTGCGCCTGCACCAGTGCGGCCTGCCGAAGAAGATGGCGCTGGAACTGTTCAAGCCGTTCGTGTTCGCCAAGCTGCAGCGTCGTGGCCTGGCCACCACCATCAAGGCCGCCAAGAAGCTGGTCGAGCGCGAAGAAGCCGAAGTCTGGGACATCCTGGAAGAGGTCATCCGCGAACACCCGGTGATGCTGAACCGTGCGCCGACCCTGCACCGCCTGGGCATCCAGGCGTTCGAGCCGGTGCTGATCGAGGGCAAGGCCATCCAGCTGCACCCGCTGGTCTGCACCGCGTTCAACGCCGACTTCGACGGTGACCAGATGGCCGTCCACGTGCCGCTCTCGCTGGAAGCCCAGCTGGAAGCGCGTGCGCTGATGATGTCGACCAACAACATCCTGTCGCCGGCCAACGGCGAGCCGATCATCGTGCCGTCGCAGGACGTGGTGCTGGGTCTGTACTACATGACCCGCGCCCTGGAAAACAAGAAGGGCGAGGGCATGGCCTTCGCCAACATCGCTGAAGTCAAGCGCGCCTACGACAACCGCGTGGTGGAACTGCACGCGAAGGTCAAGGTCCGCATCACCGAAGTGGTGACCGACGAGAACGGCGACAAGCAGAAGAAGGCCTCGATCGTGGACACCACGATCGGTCGCGCCCTGCTGGCCGAAATCCTGCCGGAAGGCCTGCCGTTCGCGCTGGCCAACACCGAGCTGACCAAGAAGAACATCAGCCGCCTGATCAACTCCAGCTACCGCCAGCTGGGCTTGAAGGACACCGTGGTGTTCGCCGACAAGCTGATGTACACCGGCTTCGCCTACGCAACCCGCGCCGGCGTGTCGATCGGCATCGACGACATGCTGATCCCGGACGAGAAGCGCGGCATCCTCACCGAGGCCGAAGCCGAAGTGCTGGAAATCCAGGAGCAGTACCAGTCGGGCCTGGTCACCGCCGGCGAGCGCTACAACAAGGTGGTCGACATCTGGTCGCGTACCAATGAACGCATCGCCAAGGCGATGATGGACACCATTGGTACCGAGAAGGTGGTCAACGCCAAGGGCGAGACCATCGACCAGAAGTCGATGAACTCGCTGTACATCATGGCCGACTCCGGTGCGCGTGGTTCGCAGGCGCAGATCCGCCAGCTGGCCGGCATGCGTGGCCTGATGGCGCGTCCGGATGGCTCGATCATCGAAACGCCCATCAAGGCGAACTTCCGTGAAGGCCTGAACGTGCAGGAGTACTTCAACTCCACCCACGGTGCCCGTAAGGGTCTGGCCGATACCGCGCTGAAGACCGCGAACTCGGGTTACCTGACCCGCCGCCTGGTCGACGTGGCGCAGGACGTGGTCATCACCGAAGTGGATTGCGGTACCACCGAAGGCCTGACCATGACTCCGATCGTGGAAGGCGGCGACGTCGTGGAGCCGTTGAAGGACCGCGTGCTGGGTCGTGTCGTGGCCGAGGACGTGTTCCTGCCGGGCAACGACGAAGATCCGATCGTGACCCGCAATACCCTGCTCGACGAAGCCTGGGTCGCCAAGCTGGAAGACGCCGGCGTGCAGAGCATCAAGGTGCGTTCGACCATCAGCTGCGAATCCGCCTTCGGCGTGTGCGCCAACTGCTACGGTCGCGACCTGGCCCGCGGCCACCTGGTCAACATCGGTGAAGCGGTCGGCGTCATCGCCGCGCAGTCGATCGGTGAGCCGGGTACCCAGCTGACCATGCGTACGTTCCACATCGGTGGTGCGGCATCGCGTGCGGCAGCCGTGGACAACATCACGGTCAAGACCACCGGTTCGGTGAAGTTCAACAACCTCAAGTCGGTCGAACACGCCAACGGTTCGCTGGTGGCGGTCTCGCGCTCGGGTGAAATCTCGGTGCTCGACGCCCATGGCCGTGAGCGCGAGCGCTACAAGCTGCCGTACGGCTCGATGATCGCGTCCAAGGACGGCGATGCGGTCAAGGCTGGCCAGACCGTGGCCAACTGGGATCCGCATAACCACCCGATCGTTTCGGAAGTGGCCGGTTTCATCCGCTTCATCGACTTCATCGACGGCGTCACCGTCATCGAGAAGACCGACGAACTGACCGGCCTGGCGTCGCGTGAAATCACCGACCCGAAGCGTCGTGGTTCGCAGGCCAAGGAACTGCGCCCGATCGTGCGTATCGTGGATGCCAAGGGCAATGACCTGACCATCCCGAACACCGACCTGCCGGCCCAGTACCTGCTGCCGCCGCGCTCCATCGTCAACCTGCAGGACGGCGCCGCCGTCGGCGTGGGCGACGTGGTCGCCAAGATCCCGCAGGAGGCGTCCAAGACCCGCGACATCACCGGTGGTCTGCCGCGCGTGGCCGATCTGTTCGAAGCGCGCAAGCCGAAGGATCCGGCGATCCTGGCCGAGCGTTCGGGCATCATCAGCTTCGGCAAGGACACCAAGGGCAAGCAGCGCCTGATCATCAAGGACACCGATGGTTCGGAACACGAAGAGCTGATCCCGAAGTACCGCCAGGTGATCGTGTTCGAAGGCGAGCACGTGACCAAGGGCGAAACCATCGTGGACGGCGAGCCGAGCCCGCAGGACATCCTGCGCCTGCTGGGTGTCGAACCGCTGGCGGCCTACCTGGTCAAGGAAATCCAGGACGTGTACCGCCTGCAGGGCGTGAAGATCAACGACAAGCACATTGAAGTGATCACCCGCCAGATGCTGCGCAAGGTCGAGATCACCGACCAGGGCAGCAGCAAGTTCCTGAATGGCGAGCAGGCCGAGCGCCAGCGCGTCATCGAGGAAAATGCACGCCTGACCACCCGCAACGAGCTGATCGCCCGTTTCGACCCGGTCCTGCTGGGCATCACCAAGGCCTCGCTGGCCACCGAGTCGTTCATTTCGGCGGCGTCGTTCCAGGAAACCACCCGCGTGCTGACCGAAGCGGCCGTTCGCGGCACCTCGGACAACCTGCGCGGCCTGAAGGAAAACGTGATCGTCGGCCGTCTGATCCCGGCCGGTACCGGCCTGGCCTACCACGCCAACCGTCGTCGCAACGCCTCCGGGCTGACCGAGTCGGAAATGCAGACCCTGGCCGGCACCCCGGTCGTGGCTGAAGTGGCGGCGCCGGCGGTGGAATCGGCCGACGCTGAGTCGGCAGCTGGCGAAGAGTAAGAAACCGGTCCGGCCCGTAAGGGCCGGACCGCCTCGGGTAGCGGCCGACCGTTGGTCGGACGACACCTGAAACGGGCAGCGGTGGCATTCCCGCCACCAATGCTGTAGGATGCCCGCCGGTCCTCACCAGGACTGGTAGACAACCTGAACGGGGGGCAAGGAGAAGGCGCCCCAGTAACGGCCCGGGATCAGGGCTGGCCTTTCGTGCGCGCGGTTGACCGCGTTTTCGGAGGGTTGCTACAATCGTCTGTCTCAGCAGGCCGGTTTTCAGGGCCTGCTCGCACATTTCCGCATTCATGGCCGTTTTTCCCTCGGCCTCTCTCAGAAGAACTTACTGATGGCGACGATCAATCAGCTTGTCCGCAAGCCGCGGCAGGCAACCACTTACAAGAGCGCCTCCCCGGCTCTTGAAAAGTGCCCGCAGCGCCGCGGCGTCTGCACCCGTGTGTACACCACCACCCCGAAGAAGCCGAACTCGGCCCTCCGCAAGGTTGCCAAGGTCCGCCTGACCAACCAGGAAGAGGTCATCAGCTACATCGGTGGCGAAGGCCACAACCTGCAGGAGCACTCCGTGGTCCTGATCCGCGGCGGTCGCGTCAAGGACCTGCCGGGTGTGCGTTACCACACCGTTCGTGGTTCGCTGGACGCCTCGGGCGTTGCCAAGCGTCGCCAGGGCCGTTCCAAGTACGGCGCCAAGCGTCCGAAGAGCTAAGGGAAAGTACACATGTCTCGTAAAGGTAATACGCCGCAGCGCTCTGTCCTGCCGGATCCGAAGCACGGAAGTGAAACCATCGCGCGCTTCATCAACATGGTGATGCTGAGCGGCAAGAAGTCGGTCGCTGAAAAGATCGTCTATGGCGCCATGGACGTGATCAGCGAAAAGAACCCGAACTCCATCGAGCTGGTGCAGAAGGCTCTGGACAACGTGGCTCCGTCGGTCGAAGTGAAGTCCCGCCGCGTCGGCGGTGCGACCTACCAGGTGCCGGTCGAAGTGCGTTCGTCGCGCAAGATGGCCCTGGCCATGCGCTGGCTGATCGACTCGGCCCGCAAGCGTGGTGAGAACACCATGCCGAAGAAGCTGGCTGCAGAACTGCTGGACGCCTCGGAAAACCGCGGCGGCGCGATCAAGAAGCGCGAAGAAACCCACCGCATGGCCGAAGCCAACAAGGCATTCGCCCACTACCGCTGGTGAGTTTGACGGCCTTGCAAAACAGGCACGGCAGCACCATCTAGGTGCTGCCTGCGGCACCTGGGGTGCCGCGCCAATCCGAAGGCCGCCGAAAGGCGGCGTTCGGCCATCCGAATTCCAAGAAATCGAGAGGCTCCCGTGGCCCGCACCACTCCCATCGAGCGTTACCGCAACTTCGGCATCATGGCTCACATCGATGCCGGCAAGACCACCACGTCCGAACGCATCCTGTTCTACACCGGCAAGAGCCACAAGATCGGTGAAGTGCATGACGGCGCCGACACCATGAACAGGATGGAGAATGAGCAGGAGCGTGGCATCACGAACCAGTCCGCTGACAACACCGCGTTCTGGAAGGGCATCGACAAGTCCCTGCCGGAGCACCGCTTCAACATCATCGACACCCCCGGGCACGTCGACTTCACCATCGAAGTGGAGCGCTCGCTGCGCGTGCTCGACGGTGCGGTGTTCGTGCTGTGCGCCGTCGGTGGCGTGCAGCCGCAGTCCGAGACCGTGTGGCGCCAGGCCAACCGCTACAAGGTGCCGCGCATCGCGTTCGTCAACAAGATGGACCGTACCGGTGCCAACTTCAGCAAGGTCGTGGGCCAGCTGAAGGCCAAGCTGGGTGCCGTCGCCGTGCCGATGCAGCTGCCGATCGGCGCTGAAGAAGGCTTCAAGGGCGTGGTCGACCTGCTCAAGATGAAGGCCATCCATTGGGATGAAGCGTCGCAGGGCATGAAGTTCGAGTACCTGGAGATTCCGGCTGAGCTGCAGGCCGAGGCTGACGAAGCCCGTACCTACATGATCGAAGCCGCGGCCGAAGCCAGCGAAGAGCTGATGGAGAAGTACCTGGGTGGCGAAGAGCTGACCGAAGACGAAATCGTCTCGGCGCTGCGCGCGCGTACCCTGGCCACCGACATCGTCCCGATGTACTGCGGCTCGGCGTTCAAGAACAAGGGCGTGCAGGCCATGCTGGACGGCGTGGTGCAGCTGCTGCCGTCGCCGATCGACGTGCCGGACGTGACCGGTACCGATGTGGACGACGAATCCGTCGCGCTGAGCCGCAAGTCTGACGACAAGGCGCCGTTCTCGGCGCTGGCCTTCAAGATCATCACCGATCCGTTCGTGGGCGCGCTGACCTTCTTCCGTGTCTACTCGGGCACCCTGAATGCCGGCGACCAGCTGCTGAACTCGGTCAAGGGCAAGAAGGAGCGCATCGGCCGCATCCTGCAGATGCACTCCAATGATCGCGAAGAGATCAAGGAAGTGCTGGCGGGCGACATCGCCGCGGCCGTGGGCCTGAAGGACACCACCACCGGCGACACCCTGTGCTCGCAGGATCACCCGATCATCCTGGAGCGCATGGTGTTCCCGGAGCCGGTGATCTCGATGGCGGTCGAGCCGAAGACCAAGTCCGACCAGGAAAAGATGGGCCTGGCCCTCGGCCGTCTGGCCCAGGAAGATCCGTCGTTCCGCGTCAAGACCGACGAAGAATCCGGCCAGACCATCATTTCGGGCATGGGCGAGCTGCACCTGGACATCATCGTCGACCGCATGAAGCGCGAGTTCAACGTTGAAGCCAACGTCGGCAAGCCGCAGGTCGCGTACCGCGAAACCATCCAGGCCGCGGACGTGAAGTCGGACTACAAGCACGCCAAGCAGTCCGGTGGTAAGGGTCAGTACGGTCACGTCGTGATCGAGCTGTCGCCGATCACCGCTGAAGACCGTGCCGACCCGAAGATCGCCCCGCTGATCAAGGACGACTTCCTGTTCATCAACGACATCACCGGTGGTGTGATTCCGAAGGAATTCATCCCGTCGATCGAAAAGGGCCTGCGCGAAACCATCACCAGCGGTCCGCTGGCTGGCTTCCCGGTCGTGGACGTGAAGGTGAAGCTGGTGTTCGGCTCGTACCATGACGTCGACTCCTCGGAAATGGCGTTCAAGCTGGCGTCGTCGATGGCCTTCAAGCAGGGCTTCTCCAAGGCCAAGCCGGTCCTGCTGGAGCCGATCATGAAGGTCGAGATCGTGACCCCGAGCGATTACCAGGGTGACGTGATGGGCGACGTGAGCCGTCGTCGCGGCATGCTGCAGGGTTCGAGCGTGACCGGTGACGGTTCGGCCGAAATCATCAACGCGATGATCCCGCTGGGCGAAATGTTCGGTTACGCCACCTCGCTGCGTTCGCAGACCCAGGGTCGCGCAACGTTCACGATGGAATTCGACCACTACGAGCCGGCGCCGAGCAACATCGCCGAAACCGTGATCAAGAAGGCCTGAGCATAAGCTCGGGTCTTCACCTCCTCTCTTTCAAATTCAAGGGTTACAACAATGGCAAAGGGTAAGTTCGAACGCACCAAGCCGCACGTCAACGTCGGCACCATCGGTCACGTCGATCACGGCAAGACCACGCTGACCGCCGCACTGACCAAGATCGGTGCCGAGCGCGTCGGGGGCGAGGT
>NZ_JBITVZ010000032.1:0-16680 GCF_044543385.1 Stenotrophomonas sp. NPDC077420 | reverse complement strand
TACAATTTATGCCACACTCTTTCCGTACCCGAGCCCCTTCCGATCTCTCCCGCGCCCGCTTCTGCGGCAGCCCATCAGAAACGGGCGATTGACTCGATGCTCTGCATACTCATCGCGGCCATTGCCGCCTTGTTGATCGGATGGGGCCTGCCGAAAGACCCGATCAGACAGACCGCTTCCCGCAGGCCAACTGGCCCGGCCTGGCTTTCGGCGTGCCGGCATTTGCCCTGATTACCGTCGCCTTGGATCAGGGCGTGCGGCTGGACTGGTTCAACTCACCCCTCGTCGTCGTCTCGCTGGTGGCCGGGCTGACTCTGCTGGGAGCTTATCTGTTGACGGAGTGGTATCACCCGACGCCGTTCATCAAGTTGCAAATGCTCAGCCGCCGCAACTTGGCGTTGGGCTTCACCTTGTTCATCTGCCTCCTGGTCGTGCTGACCTCTAGCATGATGTTGCCGATGACCTTTCTCGGGCCGCTCCAAAGCTACCGACCGCTTCAGATGGCGCCGATCGGACTGATCGTCGCACTGCCCCAACTGGTCCTGGGTTCCGTGGTGGCGCTGTTCTTGTACCGGAAATGGGTCGATGCTCGATTCGTCTTCGCAGGCGGCCTGCTGCTGATCGCTCTGGCGTGTTTTTCTGGCGCGCAACTCACTTCTGACTGGAATCGCGACCAGTTCGTGATCGCGCAGACGCTGCAAGCCTTTGGACAGCCTATGGCTGTCGTCTCGCTGCTGTTTCTGTGTACCAGTGTCGTGCATCCCAGCGAAGGCCCGTATGTGTCAGGAAACATCAACACGCTGCGCGCCCTTGGGTCGGTATTCGGTGGCGCGGTGGTTGGGCAACTCGTGACTGTGAGACAGCGGTTCCACGCGGAAATGCTGCTGGACCACGCCGCATTGGTCGGCAACTCCGTTCCGCTTGCCCCGGAGCCCGCTCAACTGATGGGAATCATCGGTCAGCAGGCGCTAGTGCTGTCGGTCGCGGACGCCTATCGCGTGCTGGGCGTTCTGGCGCTGTTGATGGTCCCCTTCGTACTGCGGCTGACCTACATTCCCGCCCCCGACTTGCAGGCGCCCGCTCCTCAATCCACACCGTCGTCCCAAGGATAGTTCCACCATGGCCATGCCGAAGAAAGCCAAGATCACCAGTGCCCTGCTATTGCTCGCAGTGGCAGCGGGCTGTGTCATTTATCTGAATCGTCCCGAGTCCAGCGCATCGACGCAATCCACGGACGATGCCTACGTCCAGGCCGATTTCACCCTCGTCGCGCCGCAGGTTTCTGGCATGATCGGTAAGGTACTGGTCGAAGAAAACCAGCCCGTGAAGGCTGGCGATCTGCTCGCCGCCATCGACGACCGGGATTTCATCGTCGCGGTGGATGCGGCAAAGGCACAGGTCGCCGCTGCCCAGGCCAGTGTCGAGGGACTTGCCGCGCGCGTGGCGCAGCAGGAAACCGCGATCCGCCAGGCTCAGGCGACCGTCGCGGTGGACGACGCAGAACTCAAATTGGCAGAAGCCAACCAAAAGCGCTATCGGAACCTCGCCTCCGACGGATCAGGTTCGATCCAGGCGCAGCAACAGGCCGAAGCGCAGTTGGCCATTCGGCTGGCCAGTCGGGACAAGAACCGCGCGGGCCTGCAAGCGGCGCGACAGCAGACGGACATCCTAAGAGCTGATTTTGAGAAGGCCAAGGCTGCGCTTTCTCAAGCGCAGGCCGCCCAGGCCGCTGCGGAGTTGAAGCTTTCCTATACCCGAATCACGGCGCCCATCAGCGGCGTGATCGGCCAGAAGTCGGTGCGCGTCGGCGCATTCGTGAATGCTGGCAAGCCGTTGCTGGCGGTGATCCCTCTCGATGCGGTCTACATCACAGCCAACTTCCGCGAAACCCAGTTGGCGCGCGTACAGCCAGGGCAATCGGTGGACATCAAGGTGGACGCCTTGCCGGGTGCCGTACTGAAGGGAACCGTGGAGAGCCTGGGGCCAGCCAGTGGCGTCAGCTATTCGGCCGTCGCGCCGCACAACGCTACGGGCAACTTCACCAAGATCGTGCAACGCCTACCTGTGCGCATCCACATCGACCCTGACCAACCTGATGCCGCGAATTTGCGCGTCGGTATGTCCGTGACGCCGAAGATCCACATTGGTCAGTAGCGTCACTAGTCCAATGTGAGGAACCATACAAATGAGACAAAACCGCTATCGCGTGACTCTGGAGCAATTAACTGATTCGCGCGGCGTTCCCAGCGATCGCAGGCCGCTACAGTTTGAGGTAGGAAATCATGACGACATCATTTCCGTCGTGACATGGCTTCGCAGTAGAGGCGACTTTGGTAGCCAAGAGGAGGCGGCTGCTTTTGGAGTTGGCTTGAAGTTATTCGGCGGGGCGATCCTGGCAAACAAAGGCAATCCGCTTTTCTCTTCATTCCTGCCGCAGCTATATCAATTCATAAAGGATTTCAAGGCAGGAGCAGGTAATAGTCAAGAGAAAAATTGACTCGGCCTCTCTGTGCGAAACGGGGACATGAATCACTATGGAGCTTCGTCACCTTCGATACTTTTTAGCCGTAGCTGAAGAACTCCGTTTTGCTCGTGCAGCGGAGAAGCTGCATATTGAACAATCACCACTGTCCCGAGCCATCAAGGAACTGGAAGAAGAACTCGGCGTCGTACTGTTTGCCCGCACCACGCGCAGCACGCGGCTGACCCATGCCGGAGCATTGTTCTTGGAACACGTGCGCCGCGTATTCGCTGCATTGGAACAAGCGCGCGATAGCGTGAAAGCGGCGGCGAATGGCTTTCATGGACAATTGCGCGTGGCCTTGTCGGATGGCATTACGCCGTCGCGCTTACCGGCCTTGCTGGCGTTGTGTCGCCAGGAAGAGCCTGAAGTTGAAATCCGCTTCTTCGAAGTGCCGCTATCGCAGCAGATCAAAGGGCTGCATGATGATCTGTACGACGTGGGATTTGCCCAATCCGATGAAGTAGGCGATGGAATCGTCGCCTTGCCCGCTTGGAGTGACGCGCTCATGGTGGCGGTGCCCGCCCGGCATCCGCTGCTGGTCCACAAGCGCATCCCCTTGCACGAGTTGCTGCGCTATCCGCTGGTTTTGTGCGATCCGCAGGTGTGTGAGGGCCATGCCAGGCACGTTGAACGAGTGCTGCGCCGTGCTGACATGGAACCACTGATCGCGGAACGGGTTGCCACGTGCGATCTGATGATGGCGCTGGTATCGGCTGGCTTCGCGCTCGGGCTGGCGGGCGCTGCACACATCGCCGCCAGCCGTGAGCCAGGTATTGTGGCCCGGCCGCTGGCGTCGCGAGTGCCGCCGCTGACGACCTACTTACTTCGTCTCGACGGTGAAACGTCCGACGAACTGGCACGGTTCATTGAGCGCGTACAAGCCATCGAATTGCCGGAAGCCCCCAGGCCCATGCGCGGCCGCAACCCCGATCCCCCGGAGGATTTGATGCCATGAAGAAGATCGTTCCGTTCGTGCTAGTGACCGCTCTGACCGCTTGCGGCCAATCCGAGGCACCGCAGAAAGCCGCCGATTCGAAGGCAAACATCCCGACGGTGGAGGCGCTTGCAGCCAACCCCGAACGGCTCAAGGAGCTGCGCCAGCAATGCAAGACCGACCGCGCCAAGCTGGGTGATGTATTGTGCAACCGGGTTGCCGAAGCCACGCGCAAACGGTTTTACGGTGACGGCGAAACCCCCTACACACCGCCGAAAGAGTCTCCAAAGTTCTGATTGTTGGCAGATAGCCGCATCGCCTTTATTTTTCTGCTCGACACGCCGCAATGCGCCTGCGCTTGCGGCGTTTTTCTTTGGCGCGCCACCGCGCTCATTCTTTCTTTTTCAGCGACTTTTCTGCTTAAAACGGTCTTTGACCGGCACTGACCCGGCACCGATCCTGACGCTTGCGGCACGTCCTTGTGCCGCGCTTTCCATGAGGAAAAAGCGCAGGAGAAATCGGAGGCCAGGTCATGCAAGGGACGAACGTGCTGTTCGGTCAGATCGCCGTGGTATTCGGCATCGTGATCACCGGAGTGTGGGGCGCCACGCAATGGACAGCAGCAGCCCTTGGCTACCAACTACGCCTTGGCTCGCCCTGGTTTGATTTCTTCGGCACGCCGGTCTATCACCCGTGGCGGCTGTTCGAGTGGTGGTTCTTCTTCGACGCCTACGCGCCGCGCGTGTTCGACACCGGCGGCGCCATCGCGGGCGGCAGCGGTCTTGTCGCCGTGCTGGTGGCGATTGGCATGTCGATCTGGCGCTCGCGGCAATCGCGCCTGGTCACGACCTACGGCTCGGCCCGCTGGGCCAACGCGGAGGACATTCGCAAAGCGGGCCTCACGCAACCGACCGGCGTATTCCTCGGCCAGCATGATCGCCAGTACCTGCGCCACGAAGGGCCAGAGCATATCCTGACCTTCGCGCCCACGCGCTCGGGCAAAGGCGTGGGTCTTGTCGTTCCTACGCTCTTGAGCTGGCCCGCGTCCGCCGTCATCCACGACATCAAGGGCGAGAACTGGCAGATCACCGCAGGGTGGCGCTCGCGCTTCTCGCATTGCCTGCTGTTCAACCCGACCGATGCGAAGTCGGCCGCCTACAACCCACTGCTGGAGGTTCGACGCGGCGCGCATGAAGTGCGCGACGTGCAGAACATCGCGGACATTCTGGTCGATCCCGAAGGCGCGCTGGAGAAGCGCAACCATTGGGAGAAGACCTCGCACGCGCTGCTGGTCGGGGCCATCCTGCATGTGCTCTACGCGGGCGAGGACAAGACGCTGCGCGGCGTCGCCAATTTCCTGTCCGATCCGGCCAGCCCCTTCGAGCTGACCTTGCACCGGATGATGACCACGCCGCACCTCGGCGATGGCCCGCATCCGGTGGTGGCGTCCGCTGCGCGCGAAGTGCTCAACAAGTCGGACAACGAGCGTTCCGGTGTGTTGAGCACCGCCATGTCGTTCCTCGGCCTGTACCGCGACCCCACGGTGGCCGAAGTCACCTCGCGCTGCGACTGGCGCATCGCCGACCTGATTGCGGCAGAGCATCCGGTGTCGCTGTACCTGGTGGTGCCGCCTTCGGACATATCGCGCACGAAGCCGCTCATCCGCCTGATCCTCAACCAGATTGGACGGCGCCTCACCGAATCGCTCGATGGCTCCGACGGCATCGAGCGCCGCCACAAGCTGCTACTGATGCTCGATGAGTTCCCGGCGCTGGGGCGCCTGGACTTCTTCGAGACGGCCTTGGCCTTCATGGCGGGCTACGGCATCCGCAGCTTTCTCATTGCGCAGTCGCTCAACCAGATCGACAAAGCCTACGGCCAGAACCATTCGATTCTGGACAACTGTCATGTGCGCGTGACGTTTGCGACGAACGACGAACGCACGGCCAAGCGTATTTCCGAGACGCTGGGCACCGCGACCGAGCTGCGCGCGCAGCGCAACTATGCCGGCCACAGGCTCGCGCCGTGGCTGGGGCACCTCATGGTGTCGCGTCAGGAGACGGCTCGCCCGCTGCTGACGCCGGGCGAGGTGATGCAGCTTCCGCCTGACGAAGCCGTGGTGATGGTGTCCAGCGTGGCGCCGATCAAGGCGAAGAAGCTGCGCTACTACGCGGACAGCAATTTCAAGTGCCGCGTGTTGCCACCGCCTGCACTGGCGGACGGGCAGTACGCAGATGCGCCGCCATCGCGGCCTGACGACTGGAGCGGCCTGGCAATTCCCGCCGTGCCCGTCGCGCCTGCGGCCGATACCGCCGAGGGCTTCGCTGCCTCTGCCGACGACGGAGGCCCGCGCCGTCAGCCCGAACTCTCCGAAGCCGTTGCCTATGCCCCCGAGCTGGCCGCGCCTGCGGCCGACCTCGCGCTGCTCGATGACGACGACGACCTGCCGCTTCCCCTTCCTCGCCAGCTTGACCCAGCCATGCAGCGCACGGCGCGGCTGGCTTCTCTCGACCCCAACGACGGAATCGAGCTATGAGCCACTACCGCCTCAACCTGTTCATCCAGCCGGAGCACGCCAAGCGCCTGGACGAGCTGGCCGCCAAGAAAGGCGTGTCCAAGTCGTCCATTGTCGCCGCTGCCTTGGCGTCCTGGCTGTCGCCGGACGCAGCAGACCAGCGCGAGGCGGCCATCGCCAAGCGGCTGGATCGCCTGTCGCGTCAGACCGAGCGCCTGGAGCGCGACCAGAACATCCAGATCGAGACGCTGGCGCTGTTCATTCGCTACTACCTGACCGTGAGCACGCCTGTTCCCGAGGCGCACCAAGACGCCGTTCGCGCCCAGGGCAAAGCGCGCTTCGAGCAATTCGTTGAGCAGTTGGGCCGCCACCTGCTGCGCGGGCGCAGCCTGGTGCGCGACGTGGTGGAAGAACTGCACCCCGATCCGATGCGGATGGAGGACGCGGCGGCAGCCGTGCAAGCGCAGGAGCGTGCGTCATGAGCGCCGCTCCGCAGTTCATGAGCGCCACGTCGCTCGACCGTCGCATCCAGATGCTGCGCACAGCGATGGGGCCGCTGATCGCCACCGCGCTCGAAGACCCGGACGTGGTGGAAATCATGCTCAACCCCGATCGCACCCTTTGGGTAGATCGGCTGTCGTCGGGCCGCGCGCCGATGGGCGTGGAGCTGTCCGAAGCGGACGGCGAGCGAATCATCCGCCTCGTGGCCGCCCACGTCGGCGCGGAGGTGCATCGCGGCCAACCACTGCTGTCGGCCGAGTTGCCCGAAACGGGCGAACGCTTCGAGGGCATCTTGCCGCCCGCCTCACCGGGGCCGGCCTTCGCGTTGCGCAAGCGCGCCATCGGCGTGATCCCGCTGGAGCGATACGTCGTCGACGGCATGATGACCAGCGCCCAGGCGGGCTTTCTCGTTCGCGCGGTGCGCGAGCGGCAGAACGTCTTGATCGCCGGCGCCACCAGCAGCGGCAAGACCACGCTCGCCAATGCCTTGCTCGCGGAGATCGCCGCCACGGGCGACCGCGTGCTGGTGCTCGAAGACACGGTGGAGCTGCAATGCGCGGCTCGCGACCACGTACCGCTGCGCACGCGCGCAGGCGTGGTGTCCATGACGGAGCTGGTGCGTTCGTCCATGCGCCTGCGCCCGGATCGTGTCGTCGTCGGCGAGGTGCGCGGCGCCGAGGCACTGGATCTCATCAAGGTGTGGGGCACGGGCCACCCCGGCGGCATCGCCACGATCCATGCCGGCTCCGCGCTCGGCGCGCTGCTGCGCCTGGAGCAACTGATTCTCGAAGTGGCGGTGAACCCGCCGCGTGCGCTGATCGCCGAGGCGGTCAACGTGGTGATCCACATCGCCGGGCGCGGGCGCAAGCGCCGCATCGAGAGCATTGCCCGCGTCGTCGGCTTCGACGGCGTGGGCTACCAACTGGCGGATGCCCTGGAAACGCCGTTCCCCGAGCTGCTGCCGATCCCCAATGCCGCACCTGCTGCGGCGACATCCCTGTCCCCTGACTCTCTTGGAGAACTGCCATGACACACGCCCATGCTTTCCGTGTTTCCGTAAATCCGCCTTCCCACCTGGCCGAGCTGTCCGGCTTCGCGCGGTTGCGCAGTCTGGCCCGCCCTGCGGCGCAAGGGCTGCTGCTGGCCGCGCTGCTGCTGTTCCTGGCCGGAACCGCGCAGGCCGCCGGTTCCTCGATGCCGTGGGAAGGCCCGCTGCAATCCATCCTTGAATCCATCCAGGGGCCGGTGGCGCGCATCGTCGCGGTCATCATCATCATCGCCACCGGCCTCGCGCTCGCCTTCGGCGACACGTCGGGCGGCTTCCGCAAGCTGATCCAGATCGTGTTCGGTCTGACCATCGCATTCGCGGCTTCGAGCTTCTTCCTGTCGTTCTTCAGCTTCTCCGGCGGGGCTGTCGTATGAGCGCCCCGGATACCTTCGCGGCCGGGTTCGAGGTGCCTTTGCACCGCTCGCTCACCGAGCCGATCTTGCTGGGCGGTGCGCCGCGCACCGTGGCGATTGCCAACGGCACGCTGGCTGCCGCTGTGGGGCTGGGCCTGCAACTCTGGATTCCCGGTGCCGTGCTCTGGATCGTCGGCCATTCGCTGGCGGTGTGGGGAGCGCGCGTCGATCCGCAGTTCATGCAGGTCTTTGCGCGACACATCAAGCATCGCCCGCTGCTGGACGTGTGAGGGGACGCCGCGATGCTGAACCTCGCCGAATACCGCCAGCGCCCGGCGCTGCTCGCCGACTGGCTGCCCTGGACCGGGTTGGTCGCGCCTGGCATCGTCTTGAACAAGGACGGCAGTTTCCAGCGCACGGCCCGGTTTCGTGGGCCTGATCTCGACAGCGCCACGCAAGGCGAGCTGATCGCCACGTCGGCGCGTCTGAACAACGCGCTGCGCCGGCTGGGTTCGGGCTGGGCTCTGTTCATCGAGGCCGAGCGCCGCGCCGCCGCCGACTATCCGCACTCGGAGTTTCCCGAGCCGCTGTCGTGGCTGGTGGACGAGGAACGCCGCGCCACCTTCGAGGAATCGGGCAACGACTTCGAGAGTGGCTACCACCTGACGCTGGTGTACCTGCCGCCGGAGGAATCCCGCGCACGTGCAGCCAAGATGCTCTACGAGAACACGCCGACGAATGGCGTGGACTGGCGCGAGCGGCTGCAAGCCTTCGTCGCGGAAACCGATCGCGTCTTCGACCTTCTCGACGGCGTGATGCCAGAAATTGCTTGGCTCGATGACAGCCAGACGCTGACCTACCTGCACGCCACTATCTCGACGCGGCGCTACCGCGTCGGCGTGCCCGAAGTGCCATTCCACATCGACGCGCTGCTGACCGACTCCGCGCTGGTCGGTGGCCTGGCGCCCATGCTGGGCGACCAGCACCTGCGCGTGGTGTCGGTGCGGGGCTTCCCGACCTCGACCTGGCCGGGGATTCTGGACGACCTCAACCGCCTCGGCTTTGCCTACCGCTGGAGCACGCGCTTTCTCTGCCTCGACAAAGCCGAGGCGGAACGAGAGTTGGGGCGCCTGCGCCGCCAGTGGTTTGCGAAAAGGAAGAACGTCATCGCGCTGCTGCGCGAAACGATCTTCCAGCAGGAAAGCCCGCTGGTGGATACCGACGCCAACAACAAGGCGGCCGACGCCGACGCTGCCTTGCAGGAGTTGGGCAGCGACCAAGTTGCCTTCGGCTACCTGACGGCGACCGTCACCGTCATGGACACGGACGCCGCCGTGGCGGACGAGAAGCTGCGCATGGTCGAGCGTGTCATCCAGGGCCGGGGCTTCGTGACCATCCCCGAAACGCTCAACGCCGTGGATGCGTGGCTGTCGTCCATTCCAGGCAATGCCTACGCCAACGTGCGGCAGCCCATCGTCTCGACGTTGAACCTGGCGCACATGATGCCCCTGTCGGCGGTATGGGCCGGGCCGGAAAACAACGACCACCTCGACGGCCCGCCGCTGATCGTCACACGCACCGATGGCGCCACGCCGTTCCGGCTGGTGACGCACATCGGCGACGTGGGCCACACGGTAGTCGCCGGGCCGACCGGCATGGGCAAGTCGGTCCTGCTCGCCACGCTGGCAATGCAGTTCCGCCGCTATCGCGGCTCGCGCATCTTCGCGTTCGACATGGGCCGCTCGATGCGCGCCACGGTTCTCGGGCTGGGCGGCGAGCACTACGACCTCGGGACGGATGGCGAAATTGCCTTCCAGCCCTTGGCACGCATCGACCGCGAGGGCTCCCGCACCTGGGCGGCCGAATGGATCGAAGGCCGCTTGCTGCATGAAGGCGTGGCGGTCGGCCCCGACGAGAAAGCGGCTATCTGGTCGGCGCTGGGAAGCCTCGCCGGTGCGCCGTTGGAGCAGCGCACGATGACGGGGCTTTCCGTGCTGCTGCAATCGAACACACTGCGGCAGGCGCTGTCGCCCTATGTGCTCGGCGGTGCCCACGGCAAGCTGCTGGACGCCGACCATGACCGGCTGGGCATGGCCGACGTGCAGTGCTTCGAGATGGAGGAGCTGATGCACAGCAAGGCCGCCGTCATGGCCGTGCTGCATTACCTCTTTGCGCGCTTCGATGAACGATTTGACGGTGCGCCCACGCTGCTGATCCTCGATGAAGCGTGGCTGTTCCTCGATGACCCGGTGTTTGCCGCGCGTATCCGGCAATGGCTCAAGACGCTCAGGAAAAAGAACGTCAGCGTCATCTTCTCCACGCAGTCGCTCGCGGACATCAAGGATTCGAGCATCGCGCCCGCGATCATCGAGAGCTGCGCGAGCCGCATTTTCCTCGCCAACCCGCAGGCGACCGAGCCGCAGATTCGCACGATCTACGAGGGCTTCGGCCTCAACAGGCGGCAGATCGAAATCGTCGCCACCGCGCAGCCCAAGCGCGACTACTACTACCAATCCCGTCTCGGAAACCGCCTGTTCGACCTCGACCTGGGGCCGGCGACGCTGGCCTTCGCCGGCGCTTCCACACCGCAAGACCAGCGCGACATGGATCGCGTGCTGCTGGATGCCGGCGTACCCGGCTTCGCGGGCGCCTGGCTGCGCCATCGCGGCCTCGATTGGGCGGCCGACCTGCTGCCCTCGTTCCCCGGCCTTGCGCCGGGTTCCCTCGCTGACCAACCCCTGGAGAACATGTCATGAAGAAGCGCCTAATCGCCGCCGCTGTCGCGGCCATGCTTTGCACCGCCACCGCCCATGCGCAATGGGTCGTGGTCGATCCCACGAACCTCGTGCAGAACACGCTGACCGCGATCCGCACGCTGGAGCAGATCAACAACCAGATCCAGCAGCTCCAGAACGAAGCGCAGATGCTGATGAACCAGGCGCGCAACCTCGCCAGCCTGCCGTCCAGTGTGGTGAACCAGTTGCGCGCCAATCTGGCGACGACCGAGCGGCTGATCGCCCAGGCCAGGGGCTTGGCCTACGACGTGACGAATCTGGATCGGGAGTTCGCGCGCCTGTATCCCGAGCAGTACGCCGCCACGGTCAGCGGCGACCAGATGTACCGCGACGCACAGGAGCGTTGGCGGAACACGCTCAACGGCTTGCAGACCACGATGCAGATGCAGGCCCAGGTGTCGCAGAACCTGGGCGAAGACGAAAGCGTACTGGCAGACCTCGTGAGCAAGAGCCAGTCGGCCGAAGGCGCGTTGCAGGCAACGCAGGCCATGAACCAACTGCTGGCCTTGCAGGCCAAGCAGTCGATCCAGTCGCAGCGGCTCCAGATCACGCAAGACCGGGCGACTGCGCTGGAGCTGGCGCGGCAGGCGGCGGCCACAGAGCGCGCCCGCGAGGTGCGGCGGCGTTTCTTGGGCGACGGCACACCGTACACGCCGCAGTCCGTGAACTTCTACGGCAACTGACGGGAGGCCGCCATGCGATGCGTCCTCGCCCTGTCGGTTTCGCTGCTTGTGGCGCTGCTGGTCGCTTGCAGCGAGCAGCCGGCCGACAACCTTGCCGATGCCTTGGCCACCGATCCCGTGCGGCTCAAGGCATTGCGCGCGCAATGCGCAACCGACCGGCAGGCCACGGGCGAGGACGCTTGCCGCGCCGCCGCCGAAGCCTTCCGGCGGCGCTTCTTTTCCGGCGAGGCCGGGCCGGATGAATACCGGACGTTGGCCGACCTGCCGCCGATCCCACCGAGCTTCGATGAACTGGCCGATGGCGAGGCGCCGACATCGCCCGCCGAACCAGAGAACACGCCATGAATGACGTGACCATCATCGACCAGTTCCTTGCCACGTTCGCCGCCTACATCGACTCGGGCTTCGGGCTGTTGCAGGGCGAAGTGGCCTTCCTCACGGCCACGCTGATCGTCATCGACATGACCATCGCCGGGCTGTATTGGGCCATGAGCCACGCCACCGGCCAGGGCGAGGACGTGATCGCCAAGCTGCTGCGCAAGGTGCTCTACGTCGGTGCCTTCGCTTACATCATCGGCAACTTCAACTGGCTCGCCGGCATTGTGTTCCGCTCTTTCGCCGGGCTGGGCCTGACGGCCACCGGCTCGGCGATCACGATGGAGAACTTCTTGCAGCCGGGCCGGCTGGCGAAAACCGGCATCGACGCAGGGGCGCCGATTCTGGAGCAAGTCGGCGAAATGGCCGGCCTCCCCGAGGTGTTCGTCAATCTCGATGCCATCGCGGTGATGTTCCTCGCTTGGCTGGTCGTTGTGCTGTGCTTCTTCGTGCTGGCGATCCAGCTTTTCATCACGCTGATCGAGTTCAAGCTGACCACGCTCGCCGGGTTCGTGCTGGTGCCGTTCGCGCTCTGGAACAAGACCGCGTTCCTCGCCGAAAAAGTGCTGGGCAACGTCGTGTCCGCCGGAATCAAGGTGCTGGTGCTGGCCGTGATCGTCGGTATCGGCTCGGGCTTGTTCGCTCAGTTCCAAGTCCATCCCGCCGAGCCGTCCATCGACCACGCGCTTGTCATCATGCTGGCCTCACTCACGCTGCTGGCGCTGGGGATCTTCGGCCCCGGCATCGCCACGGGCCTCGTGTCCGGTGCGCCGCAACTCGGCGCGGGCGCAATGGCCGGTGCTGCTGTCGGCGCTGCCGGCACGGCCGTCGCCATTGGCGCCGCTGCGACGGGCGTAGGCGGCGCCGTCATGGCCGGTGCGCGCATGGCGCCTGCCGCCGCCAAGCTCGCCGGCAGCGGTGCGCGTGCTGCCGCCTCGACGGCCGGCAGCGCACGCTCGGCGTTCCAAGCTGGTTCCGCCGCCGCAGGCGGTGGCGCGAAGGGTGCGATGGCTGGCCTGGGCAACGTCGCCAAGACCGGCGCACAGTCCGCTGGACGCGCGGCTGCCTCCCGTGCTTCCGCTGCCGGACAGCGCATGGCCGCCCCGTTCCGCGCTGGCTGGAACGGCCAAGCGGCCGATGCAGGCGCGGCCGGGGGAGCCGGAGCATCCAGCCAGGCCGCCGCAGGCGAAGCCGCTTCCGGCGCAGCCAATGCACAACCCGCTTGGGCCAAGCGACTGCATCGCCGCCAGCAGCTCACCCATGCCGCGACCACCACCGCCCACGCGCTGCGCGGTGGCGATGGTGGCGGCTCCGGGCAAGGCCCAAGCCTGCGCGATTCCGATTCATAAGGAGATTGACCATGCGATTCAAGAAACCGCAGGTGCGCTATGCCGACACGCCGCAGCCTGCGACGCCGTACCAAGCTGCCGGCCAGGTGTGGGACGACCGTATCGGCACGCCGCGCGTGCAGGCGAAGAACTGGCGGCTGATGGCCTTCGGGTGCCTCACGCTCGCACTGTTGATGGCGGGTGGCCTGGTGTGGCGCTCGGCACAGTCCATCGTGACGCCCTACGTGGTGGAGGTGGACAACGCGGGCCAGGTGCGCGCCGTGGGCGAAGCCGCCACGCCGTACCGGCCCAACGATGCACAGACGGCGCACCACATCGCGCGCTTCGTGACGCTGGTGCGCTCGCTGTCCATCGACCCCATCGTCGTCCGCCAGAACTGGCTCGACGCCTACGACTACACGACCGACAAGGGCGCGGCCGTGCTCAACGACTACGCGCGGGTCAACGACCCGTTCGCGCGCATCGGCAAGGAGTCGGTGACGGTGCAGATCACCAGCGTCGTGCGCGCTAGCGACACGTCTTTCAACGTACGCTGGACGGAACGCCGCTACGTCAACGGCGCCGCGGCGGGCCTGGAGCGGTGGACGGCCGTGGTGTCCATCGTGCTCCAGCCGCCGCGCACCGAAGAACGCCTGCGCAAGAACCCCCTGGGCATCTACGTCAACGGCTTGTCGTGGAGCCGCGAGTTGGATTCTTCCGAAGGAGCCAGACCATGAATGCACTTTTCCGTAAATCCGCTTTGCCGGTGATCCTGCTTGCCTTGGCGGGCTGCGCCACGCAGGGCAAGCCGCCGCCGACCATCTCGCTCGATGAGCCGGTGCAGGCCCAGCCGCTGCCAGAGCCGCCCGCGCCGGTGGAGGTGGTGGCCGTGCCCGAGGTGTTGCCGATGCCGGCGCAGTTGAAGCCCTTTCCCGAAGCGGAGGACGCCAAGCCTGTGCCGGAGCCGGCAGACGAGAAGGTGCGCGTTTCGCGTGCCAATGCCGAGGCCCGCGTCGCGCCCACGCGCGAGGGCTACGTCAACGCGATTCAAGTCTGGCCCTTCACGGATGGCGCGCTCTATCAGGTCTATGCGGCCGTGGGCCGCGTGACCGTGGTTTCGCTCCAGCCGGGTGAGGAACTGATGACGGTGGCCGCCGGCGATACCGTGCGCTGGATCGTGGGCGACACATCCAGCGGCAGCGGCACCGATCTGCGCGTGAACGTGCTGGTCAAGCCGATCCGCTCGGGTCTCAAGACCAATCTCGTCATCACTACCAATCGCAGGACGTACCTGCTGGAGCTGTCCTCGACGGAAAAGACATGGATGGCCTCCATTTCCTGGGAGTACCCGCGCGACCGGATGCTGGCTTTGCAGCGCCAGGCGCAGGCGGCCAGCGCCGCCGCGCCGGTCGATACCGGGCTGGCGCTGGAGAACCTGCGCTTCCGCTACGCGATCAGCGGCAGCAATCCGCCTTGGAAGCCGCTGCGCGCGTTCGATGACGGCGAGAAGGTCTATATCCAGTTTCCGGCGGGCATCGCGCAAGGCGAGCTGCCGCCGCTGTTTGTCATCGGCGCGCAGGGCGACGGGCAACTGGTGAACTACCGCTTCCGCTCGCCGTACTACATCGTGGATCGGCTGTTCGGCGCGGCCGAACTGCGCCTGGGCGGCGACAAGGGCGACGTGGTGCGAATCGAGCGCACGGACGGCGTTGCGCGGAGGAACTGACCATGAGCCAAGACGACGCTCCCGACCTTGCCGCGCCGCACGCGGACAAGGTAGCGCCCGAGGCGGTGGCGCTACGCGCCCAGCCGCGCCCGGTCACGCGCCTGAACCGGCGCACGCTGGCCATCCTCGTCGGCAGCCTGTCGGTCGCCGTGCTCGGCGCAACGATCTGGTCATTGCAGCCGCAGCGGCGCGGGGCCAGCGAGCAGACCGAGCTTTACAACGTCGATCGCGTCTCGAAGTCCGAAGGGCTGGACGGCCTGCCGGCCGACTACTCGAAGCTGCCGCCGAAGTTGCCCGAGCTGGGGCCACCGCTGCCGGGCGATCTTGGCCCGGCCATCGTGAACTCGCAGCAGCCGGTGACGCCAGGGTATGCGCCGCCGAGCCACGATCCCGAGGATGCCTTGCGCAATGAGGCCGATGCAGCGGCAGCTTCGTCGGTGTTCTTCCGTTCGGGGGGCCAAGGCCAAGCCGCCGCCACGGTGGCGCAGGCGGCGCCGGGTGCGCCTGGTGGCGCAAGCACGCTGGCGGCCTTCGATCCGCTCGCCGCTGGGCCGGCCTCGACTGCGGCCCAGCCTGCCGACCCGACCGCCGCGCAGAACCGGCAAGACCAGAAGGAAGCGTTCCTGAAAGCCGGCTCTACGGAAGCACGCAATTCCGGCAATCTGGCGCTGCCGGCGTCGCCCTACCAAGTGATGGCCGGAACCGTGATCGCGGGCGCGCTGGTGACAGGCATCAAGTCGGACTTGCCGGGCGACGTGATCGCCACGGTGACGGAGCCGGTCTATGACACGGCCACGGGCAAGTTCCTGCTGATCCCGCAGGGATCGCGCATCTTGGGCAAATACAACAGCCAGGTCAGCTACGGCCAGAGCCGCGTGCAGGTAGTGTGGAACCGGATCATCCTGCCCGACACGTCCTCGCTGACGCTCGACAACCTCGTGGGCACCGACCCGGCCGGCTACGCCGGCCTGGAAGACGACGTGGACTGGCACTGGAAGCGCATCGTCGCGGGCGCGGTGCTGACGACGCTGCTGGGCGTCGGAGCCGAGCTGGCCGCGCCGGAGAACCGCCAGGACGGCAATCGCATCGTCATCGCCGGGCGCGACAGCGCCCAGGACAGCATCAATCAGGTCGGCCAAGAGATCACCCGGCGCAACATGAACATCCAGCCGACATTGACCGAGCGGCCGGGCCTGCCGATGCGGATCATCGTCAACCGGGATCTGGTGCTGCGGCCCTACCAGCCTCTGTTCTTCAATCGGGGAGCTTCGCAATGAGCGCGACCAAGAAGCTGCGGCTCGGGCCGCTGCCGAAGACCGAGAACGTCAAGCTGACCTTTGCCTGCCCGGCCAGCCTGAAAGCCGACCTCGACCGCTACGCCTCGCTGCACGCGCAGGCATATGGCGAAGCAGTCGATGCAGAGAAGTTGATCCCGCACATGCTGGAGGCGTTCATGGCGGGGGATCGGGGGTTTAGGAAAGGCACGGCAACCCGGAGCGCGCCATCGAAGCCGACATGATGGCGTCGCATACCGGCCCATCCATCGAACGCGCAGCCTGAGGCTGCGCGTTCTTCATTCTGGATACCGCTACGCCTCTTGGGCTATGATGACGCGAAAAGCTCGCCGTTCCTCGGCAATCCAGCACGACACAGTGCGATGCGGCTTTCCCTCCCGATGCTCCTATGTGGCTCCTAGCCGTCGAGGCAACATTTCTGCGAAGTGGCCTGAAAAAGAGCTAACCTACTGTCCCATATACGGTTTCAAGTCCTGCGTGATTTACACGAAGGACTTGACGCCAGAACTTTTTTGGTTCTTCTCCCATCCGAGGGTAACGTGCGCTGCAGCAGGCGCGGCTGCCGGTGGGGCGAGCGCGGGGCCGCCATACCCTTGCCTGCGA
>NZ_JBITVZ010000031.1:203-18514 GCF_044543385.1 Stenotrophomonas sp. NPDC077420 | reverse complement strand
TCGGTGTAATGACGGCGAGGGGGACGTGGCATGGGAACCTCCAATTGCGAGTAAATTATCGCTTCTTGGCGTCCGTTTCAGCGGAGCAGGTTCAGACCTCATATTTCTGCGGGTGACGGGAGTTCTCCATTGGATACGGGATGGCGTTGGAAGCCCTCACGCTGATCCGGTTGATTCGAATCGGATGGGGGTGCTGGGACGGCCCAACATTGAACGTTGAGCTGGCTGGGTGGTGCCCAGGCTCGGCGCATGTCCGAGGCGAGATTGCGAGGAGTTTTTCAGTCATGAGAAAGGTCCATCAGATCTTCAGGATCGGGGTTCGCCTCCTTGAGAAGGGGCAGTCGGCTCAGGCACTCTCGCTTGCAGAGGAACTGATCAGATCCGAAGACGAGATGGATCGCGTTGACGGGTACTCGTGTCGTGAGATGGTCTTCGAAGACGGCGGTATGGACGTCGCTGTTGATCTTGATAGATCAATTGACAGCGACCGAAGGGCTTCATTGATCGCCCCAAACGCTGTCACGTTCCTGCACTTGGCACGCGTAACCCTGAAGAGGAAGGAGTTTTCCCAGTCCCTCAGGCTCCTTGAGATATCTGCGGGATATGAGGAAACGCCGGAAATCCTGCTGGGCTTCGCACAATGGTTTGAAGAGTCCGATTCGCGAGATTACAGAATGGCAAAGTCCTACTACGCAAAGGCCGCTCTCAGAAGGCGGTTCGCAGGATTCTTCGGCTACTCGCGGGTGGCACGTGAGGCCGGACAGCCCTTGCGTACGCTGGCCGTGGACATTGCGCGCGTCCTGTCCGGGCCACTCATCGCGTTGGCCATCGGCCCTCGCACCGTTTCCAGTTCCAGGCAAAGGAGGTCGTCAAGTGAAGCTTGTCTGCATGGTTGCCACGCTTTTGTCGACAGTCGCCGCCCTGGCGGCATGTGGCGCTGTTCCGGAGGAGGCGGCGCCGAAGCCGGCACAGTGTGCTGCAGATGAGAAAGTCGCTTGCCGGGTGACGTTCCGCGGTCTTGCAGAGCAGTCGAGCCGGTTCGACGGCCACGCAGTGCGGGTTGAAGGCTATCTCGGTGTTTCCAAGGGCCTGTTCGTGCTGTCTTCCAGCAAGGAACAGTTCGATGCGGGCGCAACCGACGAAGTGGCGCTGCGCCTGCGAGGTCCCGTTGACGTTCAAGAGCGGATCTTCGATCAGTTTGCGTATTCCTGGGTTTCAGTGACGGGAACGTTCAGGGTCAAGCCCAGGAACGGCACTACCGATGATCTTCTTCTCGGTGAGATTCACGCGCCCCTGGAGGTCAGTCCATTGCGTCTCCTTGTGCCAGTGCAGCGTGAGACATTCGGGGATGTAATTCTGGACTTGCAGGACATCAAATGAAGTGGATGTCCATTGCCAGGATGACTCTCTACCTGGATGCAATCCAGGCGATGGGGCGTTTGGGTTTGCCTGTGGAGTTCACATTTTCTGCCGTTGTTCCATGACGCATGTGCGTCGGCGCCGGAGTGCTGCCTTCAATTGCACGTACGAGGCACGCGATAGTGGCCGCTTCAACTGCGTTTGTTTGGGCAGCATTGAAGTCCAGCTCCTGCTAAGGCTTGGCGGTTGAAGCAGCAGAGTGCTGAGCAAGTATGGGCTGGATGATTGCCGGTTGGACAGGCATCTGGAGGGCCGGCCAACGGCCGGCGCTACCGGGCGTTGGTGGGTGATGGGTGCGGGTTGCGGTTGGGTTGGCGCACGACCAACGGTCGTGCGCTACCGACAGGTACAGTCAGCTGAGGAGCTTGCGCACCTTGGTCAGCGCTGCGATGAACCGCTCGATTTCGGCGTGCGTGTTGTAGAACGCGAGAGACGCGCGGCAGGTGGCCGCCACGCCGTAGTACTGCAGCAGCGGGTGCGCGCAGTGCTGGCCTGAGCGAATGGCCACGCCTTCCAGATCCAGCAGGGTGGCCAGGTCGTGCGCGTGGGCGCCTTCGATCAGGAAGGAGACCACCGCCGCCTTGTCCGGCGTGGTGCCGAAGATGCGCAGGCCGTCGATCTTGTTCAGTTCTTCGGTGAAGTGCGCCAGCAGTTCGCTTTCGCGCGCTTCCACGTGGTCCAGGCCCAGTGATTCCAGGTAGTCCACCGCCACGCCAAGGCCGATGAAGCCGGCGATGTTCGGGGTGCCAGCTTCGAATTTGTGCGGGCCCTCGTTGAACACGGTGCCCTCGAAGCTGACTTCCTTGATCATCTCGCCGCCACCGAGGAAGGGCGGCATGGCATCAAGATGCTCGCGCTTCGCCCACAGTGCGCCGGTGCCAGTGGGGCCGCACATCTTGTGCCCGGTGATGGCGTAGAAGTCGCAGCCGATGTTGGCGATGTCGACCTTGCGGTGCGGCACGGCCTGCGAGCCGTCCACCACGGTGATGATGCCGCGCTTGCGCGCTTCCCGGCAGATCTCGCGCACCGGGTTGACCGTGCCCAGCACGTTGGAGACGTGGGCCACGGCCAGCAGCTTGACCTCGGGGGTCATGGCCTTGCGCAGGGCGTCCAGGTCGAGCGCACCTTCGGGGGTGATCTCGGCCACGCGAATGGTCGCGCCGGTGCGCTGGGCGACCAGCTGCCACGGCACGATGTTGGCGTGGTGCTCCATGCGCGAGACGAGGATGACATCGCCGGCCTTCAACCGCGGCAGGGCCCATGAATAGGCCACCAGGTTGATGGCGAAGGTGGTGCCGCTGCACAGGATGAGTTCGCTGGCGCGCACGTTGAGGAAGCGCGCCAGCTTGCTGCGCGCGCCTTCGTAGGCGTCGGTAGCCTCGGTGCCCAGCGCGTGCACGGCGCGGCTGACGTTGGCGTTGTAGCGGCGGTAGAACTCATCCACCGCGCCGATCACCTGCACCGGCTTCTGGCCGGTGTTGGCGTTGTCGAAGTACACCAGCGGCTTGCCGTGCACTTCCCGCATCAGCAGCGGGAAGTCCAGGCGCACGCGGTCCCAGTCGGGAGCGGCGGCCGTGTCGGCCACCGGGCGCGGGGTGGAGAGGTTCATGCCACGCCTGCCTTGGCCAGCGCGAGGTCCAGCTGGCGGCGCAGCTGTTCGGTCAGGCGCGCGTCGAGCACGTTCAGCGGCTCATGGCAGAACGCGGCGCTGAGCAGCTGCTGCGCCTGCTGGGCCGGCAGGCCGCGCGAGCGCAGGTAGAACAGGGCGTTGGCATCGAGCTGGCCGACGGTGGCGCCGTGGGCGGCCTTCACTTCATCGGCGTCGATCACCAGCGTGGGCTGGGTATCGATTTCGGCGTCGGCGGACAGCAGCAGGTTCTTGTTGGACAGGTTGGCGTCGGTGCCATCGGCGCCGGCACGGATGTGGATGCCGCCGTGGAAGACCACGCGGCTGCGGTTGGCGGCCACGCCGCGCCACACCATTTCCGAGGCGGTATCGCGCGCGATGTGTTCGATGCCCAGCCGGGTGTCGACATGGCGGCGGCCGTTGCCGAGCAGCACGCCGTTGGCGGTGAGCTGGGCGTTATCGCCTTCCAGGCGCACGTTGAGTTCGTGGCGGCTGAGCGCGGCGCCCAGTTCCAGGTCCACGCGGCGGTACTGCGCGTCACGCGCGAGCACGGCGTCGGTGCGCAGCAGCACGGTGGCGCGGGCGCCGTCGGCCTGCACGCGGGCATGTGAGAGCACCGCCTGCTGGGCCAGGTGCACGTGCACCAGGGTGTTGCCCAGGTGCGCGGTGTCGCCGATCGCCAGGTGGTGTTCGACCACGCCCAGCGCGGCGCCGGTGCGCAGCTCGATCAGGTGGCGGTGGTGCCAGGCCAGGTCGGCGTTGCCGGGGGTGCTGATGAAGACCAGCTGCAGCGGGGTTTCAACCTGCACGCCGTCGTCCACGCGCACCAGCACGCCTTCGTCGGCGAGGGCGGCGTTGAGGCGGGCGAAGACTTCTTCGCTGCGCTCGAAGCGGCGGCCCAGGAAGCGCAGGGCTTCATCGCCAGCGGCCAGCGCCGAGGACAGGGTCTGTACCTGCACGCCGGCCGGCAGCGCGGCCACATCGCTGTGCGCGGCAGACGGGCGGCCGTTGACGAACACCAGCCGCGGCGACGGGATGTCGGCCAGCAGGGCAGGGTCGATCTCGGCCGCGGCCAGCGGCGCGGGCTGGAAGGTGCGGCGCTCGAGCTGGCGCAGCGAAGTGTATTTCCAGGCTTCGCTGCGCGGGCCGGGCAGGCCGGCCTGCAGGGCGGCGTCGAGCTCGGCGCGGCGGGCGTCGCTGCCGCAGAAGCTGGCGGCCAGGGAATCGAGCAGGGCGCTCATCAGGCCGCTGCCTCCGGCACCACGCGGTCCTTCAGGAAGTGGTAGCCATGGGCTTCCAGTTCCAGGGCCAGTTCAGGGCCGCCGCTCTGCACGATCTTGCCATCAGCCAGCACGTGCACCACGTCCGGCTTGATGTAATCGAGCAGGCGCTGGTAGTGGGTGATGACCAGGAACGAGCGGTCCGGCGAGCGCAGCGCATTGACGCCGTCGGCCACGCTCTTGAGCGCGTCGATGTCCAGGCCGCTGTCGGTCTCGTCCAGGATCGCCAGCTTCGGCTCGAGCACGGCCAGCTGGAAGATCTCGTTGCGCTTCTTCTCGCCACCGGAGAAGCCTTCGTTGACGCCACGGTGCAGCAGCTCATCCTTCAGGTGCAGCACGGCCAGCTTCTGGCGCACCAGCTTGAGGAACTGCATGGAATCGAGTTCTTCCTCGCCGCGCGCCTTGCGCTGGGCATTGAGCGCGGCGCGCAGGAAGTAGGTGTTGTTCACGCCGGGAATTTCCACCGGGTACTGGAAGGCCAGGAACAGGCCGGCGGCGGCGCGTTCTTCCGGCGCCAGCTCCAGCAGGTCGCGGCCGTCGAACTGCACGCCGCCTTCGCTGACGTCATAGCCTTCGCGGCCGGCCAGCACGTTGCCCAGCGTGGACTTGCCCGCGCCGTTGGGGCCCATGATGGCGTGGACCTGGCCCGGCTTCACGTCCAGCGACAGGCCCTTGAGGATTTCCTTGTCGCCGATGCGGGCGTGGAGGTTGTCAATCTTCAGCATGATACGAATCCAGTAGTGCCACGCCATGCGTGGCAAAAAAAATCAAACGAAGGCGCGACCGGTCAGCCCACGGAACCTTCAAGGGAGACTTCCAGCAGCTTCTTGGCTTCCACCGCAAATTCCATCGGCAGCTCGCGGAACACCTGCTTGCAGAAGCCATCCACGATCATCGAGACGGCGTTTTCCTGGTCGATGCCACGTGCGCGGCAATAGAACAGCTGGTCGTCGGAGATCTTGGAGGTGGTGGCTTCATGCTCCACCGTCGCGCTCGGGTTCTTGACCTCGATGTACGGGAAGGTGTGCGCGCCGGAGGTCTTGCCGATCAGCAGCGAATCGCACTGGGTGTAGTTGCGCGCGCCATCGGCATTGCGGTCCACCTTGACCAGGCCACGATAGGTGTTCTGGCCACGGCCGGCGCTGATGCCCTTGCTGACGATCTTGCTCTTGGTGCGCTTGCCGACGTGGATCATCTTGGTGCCGGTGTCGGCCTGCTGGCGGTGGTGGGTCAGGGCCACGGAGTGGAACTCGCCCACCGAGTCGTCGCCCAGCAGCACGCAGGACGGGTACTTCCAGGTGATCGCTGAACCGGTTTCGACCTGGGTCCAGGTGACCTTGCTGCGCGCGCCACGGCATTCGGCACGTTTGGTGACGAAGTTGTAGATGCCGCCCACGCCGTTCTCGTCGCCCGGGTACCAGTTCTGCACGGTGGAGTACTTGATCTCGGCATCTTCCAGCGCCACCAGCTCGACCACCGCGGCGTGCAGCTGGTTTTCATCGCGCATCGGCGCGGTGCAGCCTTCCAGGTAGGACACGTATGCCTTGTCCTCGCAGATGATCAGGGTGCGCTCGAACTGGCCGGTATGGCCGGCGTTGATGCGGAAGTAGGTGCTCAGTTCCATCGGGCAGCGCACGCCCTTGGGGATGAACACGAAGCTGCCGTCGGAGAACACGGCCGAGTTCAGCGCGGCGAAGTAGTTGTCGCCCACCGGCACCACGCTGCCCAGGTACTGCTTGACCAGTTCCGGGTGTTCCTTGATGGCTTCGGACATGGAACAGAAGATCACGCCCTTTTCGGCCAGCTCCTTGCGGAAGGTGGTGCCGACCGAGACCGAGTCGAACACCGCGTCCACGGCCACGCCCGCCAGCTTGGCGCGCTCGTGCAGCGGCACGCCCAGCTTGTCGTAGGTGTCCAGCAGTTCCTTGGGCACCTCGTCCAGCGAGGCGTACTTCGGGCCCTTGGGCGCGGAGTAGTAGCTGAGCGCCTGCAGGTCGATCGCGGCGATCTGCAGCTTGGCCCAGTCCGGCATCGGCATGGTCAGGAAGTGGCGGTAGGCGTCCAGGCGCCACTGCGTCATCCATTCCGGCTCGTCCTTCTTGGCCGACAGGGCACGGATGGTGTCCTCGTCCAGGCCGGGCGGCAGTGAGTCCGATTCGATGTCCGTGATGAAGCCGGCCGAATACTTGCGGCCGAGCTGTTCATGGATCTCGCGGTTGGGGGTGTCGCCGGGGGCGACGGTGTCGAGGATATCGGTGGCCATGGGGGCTGCCTGTGGATCAGGAGACGACATCCGCCGCGATCACGCGGCGGGGGGCGTCAACAAGGGGAAGAGGGGGCAGGATCTGCGCCAGGCTGACCTTGCGCAGTGCGTCGGACACCACGTCGTTGATCATCCGCCAGCTGCTGCGCGCGCCGCACTGCAGCTCGCGTCCGCACTGGCTGTGGTCGTGCGCGCACTCGGTCAGGCCCAGCGGGCCTTCCATGGCTTCGACGACCTCGAACAGGCTGATCTGGTCGGGGCGGCGGGTCAGCCGGTAGCCGCCGCGCACGCCGCGCAGGCCTTCCACCAGGCCGGCCTGGGCCAGCGGCTTGAGCAGCTTGCTGACGGTGGGCGGCTCGAGGCTGGCGAATTCGGCCAGTTCGGTCGCGCTGAGCACCTCGCCCGGGCGAGCGGCAAGGACGGTCAGGACAACGGTGGCGTAATCGGTGAGCTTGGTGACGCGGAGCATGGGGAGGGCAGAACCATAAAGCGGACTGAAATTGTACGCTTTTATGCTGGCGCATCCAACCCGGCCTGTTCAGGTGCTCCCGACGGGGCGCCAGCAGGGGCGCGGTGCGGACGTGGTTGGGCAATCACAAAGATTAAGCGAGAATCGACCCATCCCAACGTAATGGCCAGCCAGATGCCCAAGAAGATCCAAGCCCGCAAGTCGACCATTCACGGCAATGGCGTGTTCGCGCTGGCGCCGCTCAAGAAGGGCGAGCGGGTGATCCAGTACAAGGGGCTGCTGCGCAGCCACGCCGACGTGGATGCCGATGATACCGGGGATGTGGAGAGCGGGCACACCTTCCTGTTCACCCTGAACGACGATTACGTGATCGATGCCAATTACAAGGGCAACGATGCGCGCTGGTTGAACCACAGCTGCGACCCGAACTGCGAGGCGGTGATCGAGGAAGCCGAGGGTGACAACCGTCGCGAGGACAAGGTGTTCATCGAGGCGATCAAGGACATCAAGCCGGGCGACGAGCTGACCTACAACTACGGCATCACCCTGGCCGAGCGTCACACCGCACGCCTGAAGAAGATCTGGGAATGCCGCTGCGGCTCGAAGAAGTGCACCGGGACGATGTTGCAGCCCAAGCGGTAAAGCGCCCGCAGGCGCTTTACCGCGGTAGCACCCGACCGTTGGTCGGGTGAGCGTGCGTACCGACCAACGGTCGGTACCTACCGGCCACGCGACGTCCACATGCCGGTCACTCTGTGCCAATGCGCGGATGTGCATGGTAGGGGCTCACTTTTTGAAGGAGCCCATACATGGCACAGGATCTCAACGGCAAGCGCGTGGCCATCCTCGCCACCGACGGTTTTGAACAGTCCGAACTGCAGGAGCCCAAGCGCCTGCTGGAATCATGGGGCGCCAAGGTGTCCGTCGTCGCGCCCGGCGATGCGGGCAAGATCCGCGGCTGGAAGGACAAGGACTGGGGCGAGAGCGTTGCGGTGGACCAGCCGCTGGGTGGCGCCGATGCCGGGAATTACGACGCACTGGTGTTGCCGGGCGGGGTGATCAACCCCGACAAGCTGCGCACCGAGGCGCCGGCAGTAGCGTTCATCAAGGCGTTTGCAGCGGCCGGGAAACCGGTCGCGGCGATCTGCCATGGTCCGTGGCTGCTGGTGGAATCCGGCTTGGCCAAGGGCCGCAAGGTGACCTCCTGGCCGTCGCTGAAAACCGATCTGGGCAATGCCGGCGCGCAGTGGACCGACGCCGAAGTGGTGGTGGACAACGGGGTCATCACCAGCCGCAAGCCGGATGATATTCCGGCGTTTTCCGAGGCGGTGGCCAAGGCCCTCGTGGGCTGATGGCAAGGCAGTGGAGCCGGGCCGTGCCCGGTTCCACCTGCGCGTACGTCCGGGGTTACCGGCCCAGCACGCCGGCCGGGACCAGGGCGCCGAGGTCCTGGTTGAAGGTGACCACCAGCTTGCCGTTCTGCACCTGGGCCGATTGCACCTGCAATGCGCCGAGCATGGCGCCAACGGTCGGGTCGATGCGGTAGATCGGCTCGCGCCGGGCGTAGTCGACCAGAAACGCGTTGAGCAGCTCGCGGGTGCGCGAGTCCAGCCTGCCGCCGTTGTTGGCCGGGGTGAAGTCGTCCACGGTCGGCTGGTCCAGGTGGAAGCCCTGGGTCTGCGCGTCGTAGCGCAGGCCGCTGCTCAATTTGACCTTGCCCAGCGGCGCGGGCGCGCTGCCGGCCGTGGCCAGCGCCACGTCCAGGCCCAGGTCCAGCCGGTTGCCCTGCGGCAGCGTCAGTTTCGGATGGCTCATGGTCATCGCGATCAGGCCTCCCAGCGCGTCCTGGGTGCGCGGGAAACTGGTGTCCAGATACTGCTGGACATCGTTGGCGCCGACCGACAGTTCACGGCCGGAGATGCTGGGCGCCGCCTGCGCGCCGACGGCTGCGGCGATCAGGACGGTGCAGGCGGCAAGGCGGGTAAGGAGAGGGCGTAGCGTCATGGGAGCGGGTGCGCGGAAAGGATGACGTCGACACCATAGCGCGTTGGGCTGAATCGGCGCTTCATGGGCCAACGGCACGCCACACGGTTACCGCAGCACCGGCTGCAACGAGGCGGCCTGGATTTCCCAGCCGCTGCCGTCCGGGCGCGGCTGCAGGCGGTACCAGCCCTGGAATCTGAACGTGCCGGTGCCGGTGATGGCGCGTACGCGGACCGGTACTTCACGCAGGCGCGAGGGCTGGGCGGTGTCGCGGGCGATCGGGCTGTCCACGTCCACCCGCAGGCTGCGCAGGTCGTGAATGTTGCGGAGTGCGGCGTCGTCGGGGCGGGACCCGGTGCGGCCACCGCTCCAGTAGGCGTCCGAGGCGCTGCGGTCGCTGCCCAGCAGGGCATACAGGTAATTGCGCACGATCACGCCTTCATTGGGCGCGTCCGGCGCCACCGCGCTCAGTGCCGCTGCCGCCGACGCGTCGGTTTCGGGACGCGCAGCTGAGACCTGCTCAGCGGAGCCGGAGGTAGTTGCGGCAGGTGCGGCATCGGTGCGCGCCTCGCCGGCGACCGGGTCGGGTTGGCAGGAACAGCCTGCGAACAGCAGCGGCAACAGCAACACGACTCGACGCATGGCGCACTCTCCCCGGTGAAGGGCAGAGTGTAGCGGTGCTTCAGGATGCGCGCTGGATCCCATCCAGGGCGGCAAGCACCTGGTCGAGTTGCGGCTGCAGGGCGGTCAGCGGGTGACTGGGCTGGTCTGCATAGCGTTGCGCCAGGTCGTGCAGCAGCTGGGTGGCCACGATGGCGGCGGCGCGCTCATCGCCACTCAGTCCGGTCTGTCGGCGGGCGACTTCCAGCAGCCGCATCCAGTCCTGCTGGGCGCGGTGTTCCAGTTCGATCGTGCAGCGTCCGCTGCACTGCAGCCCGTCCTTTTCGATCGGGGTAACGGTGATGCGATAGCGTTGCGAGGGGCTGGCCATGGCGGTGCACTGTGGGGGAGTGGTCCCACCATAGGCGTGGCGCGGGTGGCGGGCGACAGGCGCCACCGCACGCAGTGTTCCACCTTGAGCGTTCCGTCCACGCCGCAGCGCCGCGCGAAGGCCGTCCGTGCTGGATCTGCGCGGGCCCCTGGGCGGGCAGCGCGGTTTGGCAACGCTGTGTTTCGTGGTCGGTGCAACCGCCCAAAAGGAACGGGACGGCAAGGCCGTCCCGTTCGGGTGCTGCAGGAAGCGCGCAGATTACAGCGCGGCGTCCTTGAGCTTCTTGAGCGGACGCACCTTCAGCTTGGTGGTGGCCGGCTTGGCGGCGAACCACTGCTCTTCCTTGGTGAACGGGTTGATGCCCTTGCGCTTCGGCTTGGCCGCAACGCTGACGGTGGTGATCTTCAGCAGGCCCGGCAGGGTGAAGCTGCCCGCGCCCTTCTTGTGCACCGAAGAAGCCACTGCGGTTTCCAGCGAGGCCAGCACCGCGCGGACGTCCTTGGCGACAACGCCAGAGGCTTCGGCGATGTGTGCAACCAGGCCGGACTTGGTCAGCACTTCCTTGATCGGCTTCGGAGCTGCCGGCTTGGCGGCGGCCTTCGTAGCGACTTTCTTCACTGCCTTCTTCGGGGCAGCCTTCTTAGCGGTCTTTGCCATGGTTTCCTGTTCCGTGATCGGTTGGTTGGGTGGTCGCGCCGAACCCATCGGCAAGCGAAATGTAGGGCAACAATGCGGCGCCGCCAATAGGCTAACGCATAAAAATTCGGGTTTTCTGCTTTTGCGGTTACCGCAGTGCATCAGGACATGCCCGGAAACGGGGGCATTGCGTGCCGTTTCGACGCAGCGCGCGGACCTGCCAGCGCCGGCGTGTTCCGCAATAAATGCCTGCAAACCAGCACCTTGCGTCGCGGCCGGGCGGCGCCGCGCGGCTGGCAGGTCGTCGCGCTGCGTCCGCTTGCCGCAGCGCCGCCCGGCCAGACATGGTGCTAACGCCCGCCGGTCTACGCTGCAGTTGCCATTCACTCAAAGAGGAACAACCGATGGGCATTTCGCGTCACGCCACCGCGCACTGGGAAGGTGACCTCAAGACAGGCAAGGGACAACTCAGCACGCCGCAGAGTGGCCTGCTGGACAAGACCCGCTATGCCTTCAGCAGCCGTTTCGGCGATGAGAAGGGCACCAACCCGGAAGAACTGATCGCTGCCGCGCACGCCGGCTGCTTCACCATGGCGCTGTCGGCCAAGCTCACCGAGGCTGGTTTCGTGCCGACCTCGCTGGACACCGAAGCCAAGGTCGACCTGTCGATGGAAGGTGGCCCGCAGTTGTCGCAGATCACGCTGAAGGTCAAGGCGGTGGTACCGAACATCGACGCGGCGCAGTTCCGCGCCATCGCGGACGATGCCAAGCAGAACTGTCCGGTTTCCAAGGCACTGAGCGCGGTGCCGATCAGCCTGGACGCCGAGCTGGCTGGGTGAAATGTCCAGGGTGCCGACGCAATGTCGGTACCCTGGATGACCCCGTAGAGACACGCCATGCGTGTCCCACGTGGACCCGGATACCGCGCAGGACACGCGTGGCGTGTCCCTACCAGGTGATCGTGCCCTGGATGACCGTCTGCACCTGGCCGCCGGACCAGACCTCGCCCTCCGCATCCACATGCAGGGTCAACCGCGCGTCGTGGCCCACCTCGCGGCCTTGGCTGACGACATAGCTGCCGTCCACGCCGGGCAGGGCGTTGCGGCTGTCCAGCCACGCGGCCAACACCGCATTGGCCGCGCCTGAAGCGGCATCCTCGAACCGCCGCCCGTTGCCCACGAACGCGCGCACGGCCAGCTGGTAACCGTCTCCCGAGCTCCGCGCATAGGCGAACACGCCCATGCTGTCGGTGCTTTCGGCCAAGGCGGCGATGGCATCCCAGTCCGGGGACAGACCGCGCAACGCGGCTTCATCGGCCAGTTCCACCACCCACCAGCTGCGCCCGCCGGACATGCGGGCGGGCGGTAGTTCACCCAGCGCCCAGCCGGCCAGCGCAGCCTGCAGGCGCGGATCGTCGGCGGTGGTCACTTCGGCTACCGCTGCGCGCGGGGTGCGGATCGCGATGCTGCGCGTGGCCCCTTCACCGACCACCCGCAGCGGCAGCGCGCCGGCGATGCCGTCCTGGACCAGGGCACCGTCCACCGGAGCGGCCAAGCCCGCCTCCAGTACCGCATGCGCGGTGCCCACGCTGGGGTGGCCGGCGAACGGCACTTCCTTCTGCGGGCTGAACATGCGGATGCGGTAACTGGCGCCCGGCGCCTGTGGCGGGAAAACAAAGGTGGTTTCCGGCAGCCGGGTCCAGCGGGCGATGGCCTGCATGCGCGCGTCGTCCAGGCCTTCGGCGTCCAGCACCACCGCCAGCGGGTTGCCGGCGCCGGGGTAGGGGGAGAACACGTCAAGCTGTAGGAAGCGGCGAGCAGTCATGGCAGGGGGATCGGACGGAAGGGGCCGGCAGCTTAACAAGCCGTGCCGCCCCGGGTCGTGCGCGGAGGCCATGCCGCCGCGCGGGCCCTGCCGGGGCCGGGGTTGGCATAGAATCAGAGGTTCGGCCCGGCGTGCCGGGTCGATCCCCCCACTACCTACCCATTCTTACCTCCATGTCAGCTTCCCCCCTTGTCGATCGCTGGATCGTACTGAAGTTCGGCGGCACCTCCGTGTCGCGTCGTCACCGCTGGGACACGATCGGGAAGCTGGCGAAAAAACGTGCGGAAGAGACCGGCGCGCGCGTCCTGGTGGTGGTGTCGGCCCTGTCCGGGGTCACCAATGAACTGACCGCGATCGCCGATGGCGCCGCCGACAGCCGCGCCCGGGTGGATGCGCTGGTGGCCCGCCACCGCGAGTTCCTGGCCGAGCTGTCGCTCGAGGGCGGCGCGCTGGACGTGCGCCTGGCCGCGCTGCAGGGCCTGCTGGACGACCCGCGTGCCGCGACGCGTCCGCTGGAGTGGCAGGCCGACGTGCTGGGCCAGGGCGAACTGCTGTCCTCCACCGTGGGCGCGGCCTACCTGCGCGCCAGCGGCCTGGATTTTGGCTGGATGGACGCGCGCGAGTGGCTGCAGGCGCTGCCGCCGCAGCCCAACCAGAGCGACTGGTCGCAGCGGCTGTCGGTGAACTGCCAATGGCGCTCGGACGCCGAATGGGCCGCGGCATTCCGCGCCCAGCCCACCCGCATGCTGATCACCCAGGGCTTCATCTCGCGGCATGCCGATGGCGGCACCGCCATCCTCGGCCGCGGCGGCTCGGATACGTCGGCGGCGTACTTCGGCGCGCTGCTGGGCGCCAGCCGGGTGGAAATCTGGACCGACGTGCCGGGCATGTTCAGCGCGAACCCGAAGGAGGTGCCAGACGCGCGCCTGCTGACCCGCCTGGATTATTACGAAGCGCAGGAAATCGCCACCACCGGCGCCAAGGTGCTGCACCCGCGTTCGATCAAGCCGTGCCGCGATGCCGGCGTGCCGATGGCGATCCTGGACACCGAACGCCCCGAACTGCCGGGCACCAGCATCGACGGCAACGCCGCGCCGGTGCCGGGGGTGAAGGCGATCAGCCGCCGCAACGGCATCGTGCTGGTGTCGATGGAAGGCATCGGCATGTGGCAGCAGGTCGGCTTCCTGGCCGACGTGTTCGGGCTGTTCAAGAAGCACGGGCTGTCGGTGGACCTGATCGGTTCGGCCGAAACCAACGTGACCGTGTCGCTGGACCCGTCCGAGAACCTGGTCAACACCGATGTGCTGGCCGCGCTGTCGGCCGACCTGTCGCAGATCTGCAAGGTCAAGATCATCGTGCCGTGCGCGGCGATCACCCTGGTCGGGCGTGGCATGCGCTCGCTGCTGCACAAGCTTTCCGACGTGTGGGCGACCTTCGGGCGCGAGCGCGTGCACATGATCTCGCAGTCGTCCAACGACCTGAACCTGACCTTCGTCATCGACGAAGCCGACGCCGACGGCCTGCTGCCGATCCTGCATGCGGAGCTGATCGACAGCGGCGCCATGCCGGTGGAAGAGGGCGAAGTGTTCGGCCCGCGCTGGCGCGAGATTGCCGGGACGATCCGGCCGCGCGAGACCGCCTGGTGGCGGGGCCAGCGCGAGCACCTGCTGCAGCTGGCCCAGGCCGGTACGCCGCGTTACGTGTACAACCTGGGCACGGTGCGCGCGCGGGCGCGCGCGCTGGCCGCGATCAAGCCGATCGACCAGCGGTATTACGCGATCAAGGCCAACAGCCATCCGGCCATCCTGGAACTGCTGGAGCAGGAAGGGTTCGGTCTGGAATGCGTCTCCCACGGCGAGCTGAAGCATGTCTTCAACGTGCTGCCGACGCTGTCGCCGCGTCGCGTGCTGTTCACCCCCAGCTTCGCGCCGCGCACCGAGTACGAAGCCGCTTTCGCGCTCGGCGTGACCGTCACCGTGGACAACGTGGAAGCGCTGCAGCGCTGGCCGGAGCTGTTCCGCAACCGTGAACTGTGGCTGCGCGTGGACCTGGGCCGTGGCGAAGGCCACCACGCCAAGGTCCGCACCGGTGGCAAGGACTCCAAGTTCGGCCTGCCGATCGCCCGCGTGGACGAATTCGTGCGCCTGGCCGAAGCGCTCGGCACCCGCGTGGTGGGCCTGCATGCCCACCTGGGCAGTGGCGTGGAAACCGCGCAGCACTGGCGGCTGATGTGCGACGAGCTGGCCGGTTTCGCGCGGCGGATCGGCAGCGTGGAGACCATCGACATCGGTGGCGGGTTGCCCATTCCGTACAGCGCCGATGACGAGCCGTTCGATCTGCAGGCCTGGGCCGCGGGCCTGGCCGAAGTCAAGGCGGTGCACCCGGCGTTCCGCCTGGCGATCGAACCGGGTCGCTACCTGGTTGCCGAATCCGGCGTGCTGCTGACCACCGCCACCCAGGTGGTGGAGAAGGACGGCGTGCGTCGGGTCGGCCTGGATGCAGGCATGAACACCCTGATGCGGCCGGCGCTGTACGACGCCTGGCACGACATCGAAAACCTGAGCCGGCTGGGCGGGTATGCCGAAGGGCTGTTCGACGTGGTCGGGCCGATCTGCGAATCCAGCGACGTGTTCGGCAAGCGCCGCCGCCTGCCGGTGTCCACCGCGCCGGACGATGTGATGCTGATCGCCGATGCCGGTGCCTACGGCTACGTCATGGCCAACACCTACAACCAGCGCGAACTGCCGCGCGAGGACGTCATCGATGACGTGCCCTGAGCGCGCGCCGCTGGTTTCCCTCATTGCCTCACCGGATGCCCCATGACTGCTTTCGATAAACACCAGGTTGCCTGTTTCCGCTTCGTCCGCTGCGCGTTCGCTGCGGACACCGGCGTGGCGCAGCTGGTCTACGCCTTCGACAACGGCCCGGAGCTGGTCGAGACGGTCACCATTCCCGGTGCGCCGTTCGTGCTGGAGGGCCCCCTTGCCGAGGCCGTGCAGCGGGCGCTGCGCCTGCTGCACCTGTTTGCGGGCGTGAGCTATTACAAGGCGGCCGTGCCGGAGCAGGTGCGGATCGACAGCTACGGCATCGATGCCGACACCGCCGCGCTGGTGGAAACGGTGTACCTCAACGGGCTGGGCGAGTTCGCCTACCGCAACGGGCTGAACCTGCGCGGGCGCTTCCGCCTGCCGGTCGAGGGCGAGGCGGTCGTCGCCCCGGCGCTGGGCCTGCGCGAGCATGCGCTGGTGGCCATCGGCGGCGGCAAGGATTCGCTGGTCAGCATCGAAGCGCTGCGGACGCTGGGCATCGACGAGACGGTAACCTGGATCGGCGGCTCGCAGCTGATCCGCGCCTGCGCCGAGCGCACCGGCCTGCCCACCCTCAACATCGGCCGCACGCTGGCCCCGGAGCTGTTCGAGCTCAACCGCCAGGGCGCGTGGAACGGGCATATCCCGGTCACTGCGGTGAACTCGGCGATCATGGTGCTGGCCGCGCTGCTGCAGGGCGTGGACCAGGTGGTGTTCTCCAACGAGCGCTCGGCCAGCTATGGCAGCCAGATTCCGGGCACCGGTGAAGTGAACCACCAGTGGTCCAAGGGCTGGGCCTTCGAGCAGGCGTTCGGCGAGCACCTGGAAAAGCATGTGGCGGCGGACCTGCACTACTACTCGCTGCTGCGCCCGCTGTCGGAGCTGGCGGTGGCACGGCAGTTCGCCCGGACCGATTTCTACGACGCGCATTTCTCCAGCTGCAACCGCAATTTCCACATCCTGGGCGAGCGCCCGGTGAACCGCTGGTGCGGGGTGTGCCCGAAGTGCCACTTCGTGTTCCTGGCGCTGGCCCCGTTCATGCCCAAGACCCGGCTGGTGGGCATTTTCGGCCGCAACCTGCTGGATGACCCCGACCAGGCCGGCGGCTTCGATGCGCTGCTGGAATTCCAGGACCACAAGCCGTTCGAATGCGTGGGCGAAGGCCGCGAGTCGCGCGCGGCGATGGCCACGCTGGCCACGCGTGCGGAATGGAGCGAGGACGCGCTGGTGAAGCGCTTCATCCAGGAGATCCAGCCGCAGCTGGACCGCACCGACCTGCAGATCGAACCGTTGCTGGTGCTGGAAGGCGAGCACCGGATTCCGGCGGCGATCTGGGAGCGCCTGCGTGCGAATTTCGCAGCTTGAAGGCAGGCGCGTAGCGCTGTGGGGCTGGGGGCGTGAGGGGCGTGCGGCATTCGCCGTCCTTCGCCGGCACCTGCCCGGCCTGGCCCTGACCCTGTTCTGCCCGGAGGCCGAGGTCGCGTCCGCGCAGGCCGAGGCAGGCAGCGCACTGCAGGTGCGTTCGGATGTCAGCGCCGACGCGCTGGCTGCCTTCGAGGTGGTGATCAAGTCGCCGGGGATCAGCCCCTATGGGGAAGCCGCGGTGGTGGCCGCCGCGCGGGGCACGCAGTTCATCGGCGGGACCTCGTTGTGGTTCGCCGAGCACGCCGATGCCGACGGCACCGTGCGCGACACCGTGTGCGTGACCGGCACCAAGGGCAAGAGCACCACCACCGCGTTGCTGGCACACCTGCTGCGGGCGTCGGGCGCGCGCACCGGGCTGGTCGGCAACATCGGCCTGCCGTTGCTGGAGGTGTTGGACCCGCAGCCGGCACCGGCGTACTGGGCGGTGGAACTGTCCAGCTACCAGACCGGCGAAGTGGCGCGCAGTGGCGCACACCCGCAGGTGGCGGTGGTGCTGAACCTGTTCCCCGAACACCTGGACTGGCACGGCAGCGAAGCGCGTTACATCGAGGACAAGCTGGCGCTGGTGACCGGTGCCGCACCGCGCATCGCCGTGCTCAACGCGGCCGATCCGCACCTGGCGGCGCTGTCGCTGCCGCACAGCGAGGTGGTCTGGTTCAACCAGCCGCAGGGCTGGCACATGCGCGGCGAGTGGGTGTTCCGCGGGGAGCAGCAGGTATTCGATACCGCGCATACACCGCTGCCGGGTCGGCACAACCGCGGCAACCTGTGCGCGGTACTGGCGGCGATCGAGGCATTGGGCCTGGATGCGGTGGCGCTTGCGCCGGCCGTGCAGGCGTTCCGGCCGCTGCCCAACCGCCTGCAGACCATTGGCAGCCGCGATGGCCTGCGCTTCGTCAACGATTCGATCAGCACCACCCCGCATGCCAGCCTGGCGGCGCTGGACTGCTTCGCCGGCCAGCGCATCGCGCTGCTGGTGGGCGGGCATGACCGAGGGCTGGACTGGCACGATTTCGTGGCCCACATGGCGCACGACGTGCCGCCGGTGGAGATCGTCACGATGGGGGCGAACGGCCCGCGCATCCATGCACTGCTGCAGCCGCTGGCCGACGCCGGGCGGTTCGGTCTGCACGCCGCCGGCGATCTGGAGGAGGCGGTGCGGCTGGCCCGCGCTGCGCTGGGCGGGCAGGGTGGCGTGGTGTTGATGTCGCCGGGTGCACCGAGTTACGGCGTGTACCGCGATTACGTCGCCCGCGGCCGGCATTTCGCCGAGCTTGCCGGGTTCGACCCGGACCAGATCACCGCGATCCCGGGCATCGGCATCGCCTGACATTTCGCCAACAGCCCAGCCGACGGGTAGATCGGACGGTAGAGCGGACGGTAGAGCGGACTGTTAGTCCGCTGCTCTACGCGACCCACCTAGGCACACCGCCAACGGCGCAGCCGAAGGTAGAGCGGACTGTTAGTCCGCTGCTCTACGCGGCCCATCCTGGCACACCGCCAACGGCGCAGCCGAAGGTAGAGCGGACTGTTAGTCCGCTGCTCTACGCGGCCCATCCTGGCACACCGCCAACGGCGCAGCCGAAG
>NZ_JBITVZ010000031.1:0-104 GCF_044543385.1 Stenotrophomonas sp. NPDC077420 | reverse complement strand
GGTAGAGGGGACTGTTAGTTGTGTAAACCCAGTACGTTGTTCAGCGGGATTCTTGAAATAGGCGGCTGGTTGCCGATCCCCATGTGGGGTCGGTGCCAGTTGTA
>NZ_JBITVZ010000030.1:0-18600 GCF_044543385.1 Stenotrophomonas sp. NPDC077420 | reverse complement strand
AACTGGCACCGACCCCACATGGGGATCGGCAACCAGCCGCCTATTTCAAGAATCCCGCTGAACAACGTACTGGGTTTACACAACTAACAGTCGGCACTACCGTCCGGGGCGGCGTTGCCATCCGGGCAGCGTTCCCGTCCGGGGCATGTCGTCCGCGATGCAGGTTGCAAACAAAAAGGCCGCCCTTCCGGGCGGCCTCTTCGTGTGCATCACACCCGCAAGGGTCAATGCATCATGTGCACGTTCATGTTGTGCATCACCCACAGCGTGCCGGCGACGATGATGCCGATCACCACCACGGTGAAGGCCGCCGCGCTGACGTTCCAGCGCTGTTCCGACGAACGGTTCAGGTGCAGGAAGAACACCAGGTGCACGAAGATCTGCAGGATCGCCGCCACCACGATGATGACGCCCGTGGTGAACACCGGCAGGCCACCCTTCATCACCGCCCAGAAGGGAATGATGGTGAGGACGGCGGCCAGCAGGAAACCGACCAGGTACGACTTGACGCTGCCGTGGCTTTCGCCCGCGGCGCCATGGCCGTGGTCGTGTGCGTGAGTGTCATGTGCCATTACAGCGCTCCCTTCAGGTAGACGACGGAGAACACGCCGATCCAGATCAGGTCCAGGAAGTGCCAGAACAGGCTCAGGCACGCCATGCGGGTCTTGTTGGTGGGGGTCAGGCCGTTCTGCTTGATCTGGATGAACATGATCAGCAGCCACAGCAGGCCGGCACTCACGTGCAGGCCGTGGGTGCCCACCAGCGCGAAGAACGCCGACAGGAACGCACTGTGGTCCGGACCGAAGCCCTCATGGATGAGGTGGTTGAACTCCCACACTTCCATGACCATGAAGCCGAAGCCCAGCAGCCAGGTCAGGCCCAGCCACAGGTACATCTGGCCAACCTTGTGCTTGTGCAGCGCGATCATCCCCAGGCCGAAGGTCAGCGAGGACACCAGCAGCAGCGTGGTTTCCCACGCGACAAAGGTCAGGTCGAACAGGTCCTTCGGACCCGGGCCACCGTTGGTGCCGCCGGCCAGCACGATGTAGGTCGCGAACAGGCTGGCGAAGATGAGGCAGTCGCTCATCAGGTACACCCAGAAACCGAAGACGGTGTTCTCGCCGGTGTCGTGGTGTTCGTGGTCATCATGGCCATGGGCCGCCGCGTGTGCGGCGTGCCCGTGGTTCACGGTGTTGGCGATAGTGCTGCTCATGCCTGCAACTCCGATTTCACCAGACCCTGCGCCTGCAGGTGACGGCGGTGCTCATTTTCGATCCGCTCCACTTCGGCAGCCGGCACGTAGTAATCCACGTCCTTGTCGAAGGTGCGCCAGATGAAGGTGCCGATCATGCCGACCAGGCCCACGATGGCCAGCCACCAGATGTGCCAGATCATCGCGAAGCCGAACACCAGGCTGAAGGCACCAATCACCACACCGGTACCGGTGTTGCGCGGCATGTGGATGTCGGTGTACTTGGCCGGGCGTTCCCACGCCTCACCACGCTGCTTGCGCTCCCAGAAGTCGTCCAGCTCGGTGACCTTGGGCAGCGAACCGAAGTTGTAGAACGACGGCGGCGAAGAGGTTTCCCACTCCAGCGTACGCGCATCCCACGGGTCGCCGGTCAGGTCGGCGGTCTTCTTGCGGTCGCGGATGGACACGGCCACCTGGATGATCTGGCACAGGATGCCGGCGCCGATGATGAACGCACCGACCATCGCAATGACCAGCAGCGGCTGGTACTCCGGGTTCGGGTAGCTCTGCATGCGGCGGGTCATGCCCATGAAGCCCAGGATGTACAGCGGCATGAACGCCACGTAGAAGCCGATGAACCAGCACCAGAACGCGGCCTTGCCCCAGGTTTCGTTGAGGCGGAAGCCGAACATCTTCGGCCACCAGTAGGTAATGCCGGCGAACATGCCGAACACCACGCCGCCGATGATGACGTTATGGAAGTGCGCGATCAGGAACAGGCTGTTGTGCAGCACGAAGTCGATGGCCGGAATGGCCAGCATCACGCCGGTCATGCCGCCGATGGTGAAGGTGACCATGAAGCCGATCGTCCACAGCACCGGGCTGGTGAACTGCACGCGGCCGCGGAACATGGTGAACAGCCAGTTGAAGATCTTCACGCCGGTGGGGATGGAGATGATCATCGTCGTGATGCCGAAGAAGGCATTGACGTTGGCACCCGAACCCATGGTGAAGAAGTGGTGCAGCCACACGATGAACGACAGCACGCCGATGCACGCGGTGGCGTACACCATGCCCTTGTAGCCGAACAGCGCCTTGCGCGAGAACGTGGCGATCACTTCGGAGAACACGCCGAAGGCCGGCAGCACCAGGATATAGACTTCCGGGTGACCCCAGATCCAGATCAGGTTGATGTACAGCATGGCGTTGCCGCCACCGTCATTGGTGAAGAAGTGCGTGCCCAGGTAACGGTCCAGGGTCAGCAGCACCAGGGTGACGGTCAGCACCGGGAAGGCAGCGATGATCAGCACGTTGGTGACCAGCGCGGTCCAGGTGAACACCGGCATGTGCATCAGCTTCATGCCCGGGGTACGCATCTTCAGGATGGTAATGAAGAAGTTGATACCGCTCAGTGTCGTGCCCAGGCCTGCTACCTGCAGGCCCCAGATGTAGTAATCGACACCTACCCCTGGACTGAACTCCTTGCCCGACAACGGCGGGAAGGCCAGCCAGCCGGTCTGCGCGAATTCACCCACGCCCAGCGAGATCATCACCAGGCCCGCGCCCGCCACGAACAGCCAGAAGCTGAGCGAGTTGACGAACGGGAAGGCCACGTCGCGCGCGCCGATCTGCAGCGGCACCACGACGTTCATCAGGCCGGTGATCAGCGGCATCGCCACGAAGAAGATCATGATCACGCCGTGGGCGGTGAAGATCTGGTCGTAGTGGTGCGGCGGCAGGAAGCCTTCGGCGCCGTTGGCGGCGATGGCCTGCTGGGTACGCATCATGATGGCGTCGGCGAAGCCGCGCAGCAGCATGACGAAGGCGACGATGAGGTACATCGCGCCGATCTTCTTGTGGTCGACCGAGGTGAACCACTCTTTCCAGAGATAGCCCCACAGCTTGAACTTGGTGATCAGGGCCAGCACGAGCAGGCCACCGATCCCCGCGCCGATCAGCGTGGAAATGATGATCGGGTCGTGCGGGATGTCAGCGAATGTCAGTTTACCCAACGGATTCATGCTTATTCTCCCGAGCCTGCGTGGCCGGCGTGACCGGCGGCGGCGTGCTCGTCTGCAGTGTGTCCGGCATGTTCGGCCGGCATGTCATGGGCACCGGCCGGCATGTCGTGGCCTTCGTGGCTTTCGTCCGCGGCGCCGTGCGACATCGCCTTGTGGTCCATGGCCTTGTGGTCCATGCCGTAGTGCTGGTTGTCGCCCATGTGACGGGCAACGACCCAGTCGAACAGACCGGTTTCGGTGGTACCGAAGTAGGTCACCGGGTGCCACTCGTGGTTCTTGTCGTCCACCAGCGCGCCGAACGCGGCCTGGTCCATCGGGGTGCTCTGCGCACGCACCTTGGCCAGCCACGCCTGGTACTCCTCGGCGGTGACCGAGTTGGCGTCGAAATGCATCTTGCTGAAGCCCGCGCCGCTGTAGTGCGAGGACATGCCCGGGAAGGTGCCGGTCTCGTTGGCGATCAGGTGGAGCTTGGTCTCCATCCCGGTCATCGAGTAGATCATGCTGCCCAGGTGCGGGATGAAGAAGGCATTCATCACCGAATCGGACGTGATCTTGAAGTTCAGCGGGGTGTTCACCGGGAAGGTGATTTCGTTGACCGTCGCGATGTTCTCTTCCGGATAGATGAACAACCACTTCCAGTCCAGCGAAATGGCTTCGATCACTACCGGCTTGGTCTGCGAGTCCAGCGGACGGTAAGGATCCAGCGAGTGCGAGGAGCGCCAGGTCAGCACGGCCAGCACCAGCACGATCATGCACGGGATCGACCAGACGACCACTTCGATCGCGGTGGAATGCGACCACTTCGGCTCGTAACGGGCCTTGGTGTTGCTGGCGCGGTACTTCCAGGCGAAGGTGAGGGTCATGATGATGACCGGCACGACGACCAGCAGCATCAGCACGGTGGCCGTGATCAGAAGGGTCTTCTGGTCATGGCCGACCTGGCCCTTCGGGGCCAGAATGGCCGAACTGCAGCCCGTCATGAACACGGACAACGCCAACAGCAGGCCCGGGCGCAGCCAGCGCCCAAGGGATTTCAACGGAATCATCGGTCGATCCAATTGCGTAGGGAATGCCTTCTCACGCCCTTCCCCACCGGCCAAAGCCGGCTGCGCCAGCCCAAGGGGGGACGGCGCAGAGGACGAACATGTCAGCCTTCTAATTTTATGCCGTCACGCACCATTTAAGAAAGCCATTGACAATGATCTGGCGCAGGAAAGGCCCGGAAACAGCTGCGACACGTTGTCGCACACCGGCCAGAAGGCCGAAATCGGCACAGTCAGCCGGCCATGTATAGACAAGAACACCGGCTCGCGCCCGGCGCTGCGATGCTCCGGTAGCGCCGGGCGTTGCCCGGCCAGCGCGGTGCCAGGGTCCACGCGAAGGGCAGCCGGACAGAGCCCGGCTCTACGTCGCGCGCTTTCCGAGGGATCGGCTCGATTGCGACGCGCCGGATTATCGCGCAACGCGGGGCCTGACATCCGCGGCCTGAAGAAATGTGTGGCTTCGCTCACGCCTATCAGCGCCATTCAGTGCGCTGCACGTGCCAGACCCGACAAACGGTAGGCGCCGCCTATCGAAACACAAATTCCAACAGAAACAATCACCTTGCCTCGATCCACCGGCCTCCGCAAGGTCGCCCACGGAGCGCAAAACTCCGCAAGTCGAAACTAGTGGATACCCCATGTCGGGAGGGCGGCTAATACAAGACCCTTCACGGGGGAATACGCCCGCCGTCTGACTTGCACGGTTTTGACCTCCCGACGCCCTCGCCCTGACCGGCGAGGGCCATTTCCCCAGATGGAGGCAAGCGCATGACCCAACATCCCGCCCAGGCACCGGAAGACGACACCCACCCCCGCCTTCCGCGTTACTCCCCCTCTTACCACCACAACATCCGCGCCATGCCGCAGATCAGCGAACTCCACCGCGACAAGTTCGGCCCCCTGCCCCTGATCACGCTCAGCGGCGCCTGGCTGCGGACCTTCGGGTTCACCGTGGGCCTGCAGGTGCGGATCGAGGCCACGCCGGACCAGATCATCCTGAGGCCGATATGGACCGGGGAACCGGGCGCTGCAACAGCCAACGCGACCCAGGAGCCCACCGTCCGCTACACCGACGTAGCAGACCGGTAGAGCCAGGCCCTGCCTGGCGGCTCTTCCGCTACGCAGCCACCACCCTGTTCGGGCACTGCGCACCACTGGCAACATCCGCCATGTTCTGCAGCGTGATGCTGCAGATCTCCTGCAGCGCCTCCACGGTGAAGAATCCCTGGTGACCGGTCACCAGGACGTTCGGGAAGGTCATCAGCCGCTGGAACAGGTCATCGTCGATGATCTCCCCGGACAGGTCCTGGAAGAACAGCGCGCTTTCCTGTTCGTAGACGTCGATGGCCAGATGGCCCAGATGGCGGGACTTGAGCGCGCGCACCACTGCATCGGTGTTGACCAATCCACCGCGTGAGGTGTTCACCAGCATCGCGCCCGGCTTCATCAGCGCCAGCGATTCCTCGTTGATGAGGTGATGCGTTTCAGGCGTAAGCGGGCAATGCATGGACACGATGTCCGAGCGGGCCAGCAGTTCCTCCAGCGCCACGGACTCGCCCACCGCCGAGAACCCGGGCGACGGGTAAGGATCGGCGCCGAGCACGACGCAGCCCATGCCGTTGAAGATTCGCGCCGTGGCCAGTCCGATCTTGCCGGTCCCTACGATGCCCACGGTCTTGCCGTGCAGGGTGCGGCCCAGCAGGCCATCCAGCATGAAGTTTCCCTCGCGCACCCGGTTGTAGGCACGGTGGGTCTGCCGGTTGAGGGCCATGACCAGCGCCAGCGCATGCTCGGCCACCGCTTCGGGCGAGTAAGCCGGCACCCGGGCCACCAGCAGCCCCAGTGCCGCGGCAGCCACCAGGTCCACATTGTTGAACCCCGCGCAGCGCAGCAGGATCGCCCGCACCCCCAGCCCATGCAGGGCCTGAAGCACGGGCGCATCCAGGCGGTCGTTGACGAATACGCACACCGCGTCGAACCCCTGCGCCAGGCCGGCGGTAGTAGCGTCCAGCGCCACATCGAAGTAGGCCAGTTCGAACCCCTGACCGGCATGGTCGCGCGCATTCGCTTCATCGAGGAAGCGGCGGTCGTACGGGCGGGCGCTGAACACGGCGGTTTTCATGGGGGATGACCTTGGGCGTGATGCCCAGTAGACCAGAACCCCGCCCAGGAGAGAAACGCCCATGCACCCCATCTGGCGCAAGCGGTTGCTCGCCTACCTGCCGGTCATCTTCAAGGCCGCTTCCGGCAATCGCTCGCCACTGAGGCGGATCTGCGCCAGCGCTTCATCAATGTGGGTCAGGTCGGCCTGGTCCAGGACCAGATCAACGGCACCGAGATTCTCATCAAGGCGATGCAGCTTGGTGGTGCCCGGAATCGGTGAGATCCAGGGTTTCTGCGCCAGCAGCCAAGCCAGCGCCACCTGCGCAGGCGTTGCCGCCTTTTCCGCCGCCATCGCTTTCACCACCTCCACCAACGCCATGTTGGCCCGGCGTGCCTCGGCGGAGAAGCGCGGCACCGCATTGCGGAAGTCGCTGGCGTCGAACTGCGTGTGTTCGTCGATCTTGCCGGTCTCCCCGCCCAGTGGACTGAACGGCACGAACCCAATGCCCGGTTCTTCCAGCAGCGGCAGCAGGTCGGAACGCTGGTGCACGTGCTGCAGGACTGGTGCCCTTCCTTCCCCGGCTACCACCTGTACTACCCCAGCCGCCGGCAGTCCTCGCCAGCGTTGACCCTGCTGCGGGACGCATTGCGCTACCGCGGCTGAGCGACGGTAAAGCGGCGTCGGGGTGATCCGCATCACGCCGGGAATCGGCGTGGCCCAGGCCAGTAGAAATACTGATCGGATCCACGTGGAAATCCGGTTGTCACCCCCTGCTGCAGCGGACACAGTGCAACCGGAGCCGATGCACGTCCGTTGCAGCCGCCCCGTCTTGACGCACACGCGGTGGCCTGCACGCAAACGGGTCCGCCGCGCGCCAGCAGCACAACGCCAGCCACGGGATCCCTGCCCATGCGCCTTACCCTTCTCGCCTGCCCCTTGCTGCTGATGGCAGTTGTCTCACTGCCCGGGTGCCAGCGCCAGCCGGACGCTCCCAATGTCGCGGAGGGAGCCGCCGCACCGGAGCCGACGCCGGCGCCTGCCCCCCGCCAGGAAGATGCGGAGGTACGGGCCATCGCCAAGGAGGCCTACATCTTCGCCTTCGCCATGCTTGAGAACTACGGCACCATGTACAAGCAGCTGGCCAATCCACAAGCGCCGGAATACGTGGGCGGCTTCGGCAGATTCCGCCACTACAGCGCGCTGTACACGCCCGACAACCACGACGTGGTCACCCCCAACAATGACACGCCGTACTCATGGGCCTGGCTGGACCTGCGCGCCGAGCCCTGGGTGGTCAGCGTGCCCGATGTCGCCGACGACCGGTACTACGTGCAGCAGTGGGTGGACCTGTTTACGTTCAACTTCGCCTACATCGGCTCGCGCACCACCGGCAACCGCGCCGGACACTTCCTGATCGCCGGCCCGGGCTGGAGTGGCCCTGCGCCGGCCGGCGTCAAAGCGGTGTTCCCGTCCGAAACCTCGCTGGTGATGACGCTGACGCGCACCGCGCTCAACGGGCCAGACGACATCGCCAATGTGCAGAAGGTGCAGCAGGGCATGCGGCTGCAGCCGTTGAGTGCCTTCCTGGGCAAGCAGCCGCCAGCGCCGGCGCCCCCGATCCAGTTCCCTGCCTACGATGCCGCGAAGATCCACTCGCACGATTTCATCCGCTATCTGAATTTCCTGCTGCAGTTCACCCAGCCGCCCCACCCCAGCGAAGTGGACCTGATGCAGCGCTTCGGCAGGATCGGCATTGGCCCGGGACTGCCCTTCGATGCGTCCACACTCAGTCCCCAGCGCGTGGCCGCCATCGACGCTGGTATTGCCGACGCGAAGGCGGAAATGGCCAGCACCGCCAAGACCACGCTGTCGTCGAACGGTCTGTTCGGAACCCGTGAGTTCCTGAAGAACAACTACCTCACCCGCGCCATCGCCGCCGAGAAAGGGTTGTACGGCAACTCGATCGAAGAGGCCTGGTATGGCGGCTACGTGGGGAACGGCGCCACCCCATCGAAGATCCACTTCAGCAAGGAAAACCTGCCGCCGGCCCGGTTCTTCTGGTCAGTCACCCTGTACACGCTTCCCGACCGTTTCCTCTACGCCAACGACCTCAAGCGCTACTCCATCGGCGACCGCACGCCCGGCCTGGTCTACGACGCCGACGGCGGCCTCACCCTTTATCTTTCCCACGCGTCCCCGGGCAAGGACAAGGAAAGCAATTGGCTGCCAACCCCGTCGGGCCCGTACAGCGCCATCGGTCGCGTCTACGGCCCCAGTCGCGCCGCCATCGATGGGCAATGGAATCTTCCGCCGCTGGAGCCGATGCCATGAGCACGCCGGACGCAAGGGCCATTGCGCGGGATGCCTACGTATATGGCGTTCCGCTGGTCGACACCTACAAGACGGTGTACGCCTTCAACGTGGACAAGGACAACCCGCAGTACAAAGGGCCGTTCAACGCCATCCTGAACATCGCGCGTGTGTTCACCCCCGACGACACCGCCTTCGTAACGCCGAATTCGGATACGCCCTACTCCTTCGCCATGCTCGACCTGCGCGCCGAGCCGGTGGTCATCACCGTGCCCGCCATGGAGCAGGACCGCTACTTCGTCTTCCAGCTGATGGATCTGTACACCTTCAACTTCGACTACATCGGCAGCCGTGCAACCGGCAACGACGGAGGCAGCTACCTCATCGCCGGGCCAGGCTGGAACGGCCAGGCACCGCCGGGAATCACCAAGGTGATCCGGTCCGAAACCGATCTGGTCAGCGTGGTCGGACGCACGCAGCTGTTCAATCCCGCCGATCTGGACAACGTCAGGAAGATACAGGCGGGGTACAAGGTGCAACCCCTGTCGGCGTTCAGCAACGCCGCCCCGCCACCGGCCGCAGCGCAGATCCACTGGATCAAGCCCATTCCGCCAGGGCAGGACCGCACCTCGCTGGAATTCTTCAACCAGCTGGCCTTCCTGTTGCAGTTCGCCCAGCCGCCCCACCCGAGCGAGGTCGCGCTGCGTGAGCGCTTTGCGGCCGTGGGCATCAGGCCCGGCCAGCCATTCGCCCCCGACGCCCTGCCGGCCGAACTGCAGGCCGCGCTCTCGCAGGGGATGGAGGATGGCCAGAAGGAGATCGACGCCAAGCGTGCATCGCTGGGCGGCAGGACCGACGCGCTGTTCGGCGACCGGGACTTCCTGAAGAACGACTATGTGGCGCGCGCCACCGGAACCCAGGTAGGTATCGGCGCCAATTCGCGTGAAGAGGCCATGTACCCGATCCTGGACAAGGATGCCGACGGCCAGCAGCTCGATGGCAGCAAGGGCAGGTACACGTTGCAGTTCGCGAACGGCGAGCTGCCGCCGGTGGAAGCATTCTGGTCCGTCACCATGTACGCGCTTCCCCAGCAGCTGTTGGTCAGCAATCCCATTGATCGCTATCTGATCAACTCGCCCATGCTGCCCCAACTGCAGAAGGACGCCGACGGCGGCTTGACCCTCCTGGTACAGGCCGACTCCCCCGGAGAGGATAAACAGGCCAATTGGCTGCCGGCGCCCGCGGGACCCTTCGTGATGTTCATGCGTTATTACCGGCCCAAGCCGGCGCTGCTTGAAGGCCGATGGCAAACCCCGGCAGTGGTGAAGGTAGCGGACGTCGGCAGCACGCCCTGAAGATCAGGGCGAGGGCGTCTGCTGCACCGTGCCGCGCCGCGCGCGATGCAGATAACGGCCGAGGTCAGCCCAGGAAGCACAGCGCGGGAGATCGTGCGAGTCTGCATGGACCACTCCGTGGGAGATATCCATCCCGTTCGAGGGAACAGGCCCGGCTATCGCCCCGTCTCAACCTGTGACTCTGGCCGACACTACGATCTGCGCCATGAGCACAGTTCACGACCACAGCACCCCCAACGACCCATCGAAGCCCCGCGCCGAGCGCCCCGAGATGTTTGGCCACCTGTTCATGGGGCCGGACCAGCGCTCGCCGCTTGAGCAACGGGAGGCCCAACGCAGGGAGCATGCGCGTCGCAGCGGGAAAGGACGTACAAACTGGTGGAAACGCGAACAGGCAACCAGCAGCTGACGCCAGCCCTGCACCTTCGGTTTGCCGGCGGGGTGCCAGCCTCGCGACATCCACATGCCCCTGATCGGGCATCGGCTAAGCTTCCCGCCTGACCCGAAGACGGACCCCCATTGCATGCCCTCTCCCCCCACGCGTGCCGGATGTGCCTTGTGCCGCGATGCGGAGCCGCTGCCGTTCGACTTCAGCTACGCATTCCAGCCCATTGTCGACATACAAGCGCGCAAGGTGTTCGCGCATGAGGCGCTGGTACGGGGTCCGGCGGCCGAACCGGCCGACACGGTGCTGTCGCGCGTGACCGCCGGGAACCGCTATTCGTTCGACCAGGCATGCCGCGAAAAGGCCATCCGGATCGCGGCCGGGTTGCAGCTGCCGTCCTGCCTTTCGATCAATTTCCTGCCCAATGCCATCTATCGGCCGGAGGTATGCATCCGTTCCACCCTGCAGGCGGCCGAGCGGTATGGCTTTCCGGTGGAGCGGATCATCTTTGAAACCGTGGAGGGGGAGCAGGTCAGCGATGGCAAATGGCTGGCCGAAATCCTGAGCGAGTACAAGCGCATCGGCTTCAAGACGGCCATTGATGATTTCGGCGCGGGGTTTGCCGGCCTGAACCTGCTGGCCGATTTCCAACCGGATATCGTCAAGCTGGATATGGCGTTGATCCGCGGCATCGACCACAGCCGGTCACGACGCGCGATCGTGGCCGGGGCGATCGCCATGTGCGACGCGCTGGATATCGAGGTGATCGCTGAAGGTATCGAAACTGCAGATGAGGCGCGATGCCTGTCCGATCTCGGCATCCGCCTGATGCAGGGCTACTGGTTCGGCCGCCCACGCTTCGAGCAGGCCGCAGGCGAGGCCGAGATTCCCTGGGGCGCCTGAGGCCAAGGTTAACAGCGGTCGCTCCCATCCGACGCACGCGCCGGCGTGTCATGGACCCACATGGCAGCCTGGCCTAGTATCGGCAGCTGCCGAATGCCATGACGGGATGTGCGTGAACAGCTTTGAGAGATTCAACGGCCGCCGTAGCGGCAAGGGCGGTCAGGTGGCCATCCTCGCCCACGGCTTCGGAACCGACCATACTGCCTGGAGCGCCCTGCGCCCGTGGTTCGAAGCGCGTTACGACGTGGTGTCGTTCGACCTCGCCGGCTGTGGCCCCCACGGCGCGGACACCTACGATTTCGACCGGCACGGTTCGCTGTTCGGCTATGCCGACGATCTGCTCGAGATCATGGACGACCTGGCGCTGCGCGACTGCGTGCATGTCGGCCATTCCATGAGCGGCATGATCGGTGCGGTGGCCGCGGTTGCCCGCCCGGAACTGTTCGACCGCCTGGTCACGGTCGGGGCTTCGCCGCGTTACCTGGACGACACCGGCTACACCGGCGGCTTCCAGGCAGCGGATCTGGACACCCTGTTCGACAGCATGAGCGCCAACTACCAGGCCTGGGTGGCCGGGTTCGCGCCCATGGTGGTGGGCGTGGACAACGGGCAGGTGGTGGCCGACTTCTCGCGCACGCTGTTCCAGATGCGCCCGGACATCGCGCTCAACACCTCGCGCACGATCTTCAATTCCGACATGCGTGCGCTGGCCGCGCAGTTGACCCGACCCGTGCACGTGATCCAGACGGCGGTCGACATGGCCGTACCGGTGCAGGTGGGGCATTGGATGGAAGCGGCCATCCCGAGCGCTACGCTGGATGTCATCGACGCTGAGGGTCATCTTCCGCACATGACCGCCCCGGCCGAAGTCGCCCGCATCCTCGAGCACCGCCTGGCGGCACACGCGGCATGAGCACTGCCGACAGCGACGCCCTCGCTGGCCTCTGCCACTTCGCCCAGCTCGCTTCCGGTGCGGATCTGGTCATGGCGGTGGAGATCGAAGCCAATGGCTGGGCAGGCTGGGCCGCATCGTTCCCGGCCATGCCATTTTCCGGATTCAGCCTGGCCCGTAGCGGCATCCTGGAGCACAGCTGGTCGGGCGAACCGGTGGCTGCCACCGGATTCCGCTTGCCCACTGCCCTGCTGCATGGATTGAACGGAGCACCGACGCGGCTGCTGTTCGTGCCCGCCCGGTCACTTGGCGCACCGCTGAGCGGCCTGCTGGTGCTGTGGAAAGGCGAGATGTCCGCCACGCCATTGACCCCACAAATTCCGCTGCTGGCCACGAGCGTGGCCCGGCTGCTGTCGGCACGGCGCGAAAACCTGCGCGAAGTGACGGTGCAGAACCAGTTCATCGATCTGGTCGAGAGCGTGCCCGCCGGGATCGTGCTGATGGAAGGCGACGGCGTCAGCGCGGTGATCAACGAGCGTGCCGCCGACCTGCTGGCCTGCCCGCCTGGCAACCATCGCGCACGCGACCTTGCCGAACCCATGCGCACCCTGCGGCAGCGGTGCGACAACCATGCCGAGCTTGAACAGGCCTACGGCGCGCAGGTGGGGAATGTCAGTTTCGCTTCCACCCTGAGCTGGGCCTTGGGCGAGCGCACGATCGAGGTGGATACCCATCCCGTACGCGGGAACGGCGAATACGGTCGCATCTGGCTGTTCACCGACGTCACCGCCGAGCGGCTGATGGCCGCCGAGCTGCGACGCCTGGCCGCCTCCGACCCGCTGACCGGTATCCCGAACCGCCGCCACTTTGAAGAGCGCTCCGCGCAGATCATCGCCGCGCGCGAAGCCACCGGCCATTCGGTGGCCGTGCTGATGGTCGACGTCGACCATTTCAAGAAGATCAACGACAGCCATGGTCATCCTGCGGGCGATGAGGTGCTGAAGATAGTCGCCAAGCGCTGCCGGGAGGCGCTGCGCGAGCGCGACCTGTTCGCGCGCTTTGGCGGGGAGGAGTTTGTCGCGCTGCTGGCGGCCCCTGCCGTCGAGGACGCGCCTGCGGTGGCCGAACGGATGCGCCAGGCCGTGGCCGCCACGCCCATCGAGATCGGCGATACCCGCATCAATGTAACGGTAAGCATCGGCGCCGCGTTGGGCGAGGCGCTGCCGGGGAGTGACCAGCCGCTGCTGGCCGACCTGATCGCGCGTGCGGATGGGGCGCTTTATCGGGCCAAGGCGGGCGGGCGCAACCGGGTTACCATGGCGTTGGAGTGAGGGAAAAGGACGTCGAATGAAGCGCACCTGCCAGTTGCTGCAATTGCTTACCGCCTTGGCGGCCAGTTCGCTGACAGTGAATGCCGCCTTCGCTCAGAACCCTGGCTCGGATCGTGCTGCACAGCGCATAGCCGAGCAATCCGAGGTCAGCGCGTTGAACGCCCGCCTTCAGAGGGAGCGGCCCGATACCTTCGCTGGGCTTTGGATTGAAAAGTCGCCCGAGCTCAAGGTAGTAGTCCGGTTTACGGGTGACGCCAAGGGCCAGCTTGCCGCCTTCACGAAGGATCCGCGCTACGTTGCGGAGACAGCACCGCGATCCCTGGAACTGCTCCTTGCCACGCAGCAGGAGATGATGCATCAGTTGAGTGCAGCCGGAATCAATTTCGAAGCGGGCGTGGACATCAAGCGATCGGAAATCACGCTGTATGTGTTGGATACGCAGACCGCTCGGGATACGCTTGCCGGACTCCTTTCCAGCGTTGATTTCATTCGCATCGAGAAGACGACAGGCTTCATACAGACCACCGCCGTCTCCGGCGGGCCGCTTCTCGACGGAGTTGGCACCGACCGATAGAAATACGGCCAAGTTCGAATCCGTTGCGTTGGACGTGGAAAAAAGGGGTAGTTCGCATGAAGATGCATGGTATCAACAGCACCACGTTTACCATCGGTCTATGCGGCCTGGCGCTGTTCGCCACCACGGCCGACAGGACATTCCTCCCGGTCGCCTGCATCGCCGGCGTCGTACTGGTGGCAGCGAGGTTGACCGATTCGCGGCAGAAGCGGTCACGCAGCAGATCGACCGATATCGATTGACGCGGCTGTAGACCAGAGGCGGCGTTCCGCGCTGGACGCCGCGCGATCATGGACAGGCGCTGCCAAGTCAGAACAAAAGCCCCGACCAAGGCCGGCGCTTCCACCTGGAACTGGTGCCGGAAATAGGAATCGAACCTACGACCTACGCATTCATACATCTACCCGCGCGTACTCGTCCGCAGGGAACTGCCAATTTTGGGTGCCGATCGCCTTCTATGTTCCTGGGGTGATTACGGGTTGTATAGCTGCGCCTCTCTTTGAAGAGAAGGTCGTCAGACAACTTCTTCTTACGGGCGCAGAACACTATCTTGGCCGTGTCGTCGCGGCGTTGGCGGTCAGCGCTCTGTTTTCTTGGGTCCATAAGGACGGAATGATCTCCGCCTTTCTTTTCTCGCTTGCACTCCGTGCTGGCGCTTACATTTTCGGTGGGACACCCTGCAGCGGTCGGCGATCCATGGAATAGTGAATCTGGTAATCATGCACTGGGCGCTGATTTATCCGAATCTCTAGAGATTGCGGAATTGAGCGAGGCGTCCCTGTCCAGCCATCTAGTGCGTGCCCTCATAGGTGACGCATACAAGAAGTGCGAGACCAGGTGCTTCTGTAGATCCGGGAATTGACATGGTCGGACTTCCTTCCACCGGCCGCCAAGCCGGATGCGCCGTAGTCCCATCCGTTATTCTTGAACCGGCGCTCGAAGTCCAAGCAAAAAAGGTGTGTCCCCAACCGTATTCGCCCCGCTCGAACTCGCCTGGCGGAGCTGCCGGAGAGGTGCCAGCGATTTATCAGTTGCTGTACGCATCATTCTGGTCAGCGATGGGCCCCATCAAATCAATGAGCTCTTCGATCTCAAGGCCCCGTTGATTGGGCTCATCGTCGGAGCCCAAGCCGGCCTCAGAGAGCTCTTGTAGTAACGCATCGATTAGCAACTCGCGGTCACGCTCCAGAAGGTGATTGACGCCTTCGTCAGGCAACTGAAAGCTGCGCTTGGCCGCGATCGCGACCAGCAGAGAATGCAGACGGGCGGAGATAGATCGCGTCATTTTACTTCACCTTCGCGTCCCTCAACCCATCTCTGTTTCTTGGCATGGCAGTTATGACCTTTCCTTCACCATTCAGGACGACCTTAATCCTAACTATCGAGCAGGACTGTCTACGACTCAGCGTCATAGGCAGACGCGCCGAGATTCTCGACTCCGCGCTCACCAGCGAAAATGAGAAATTCATCAACCATCTCTTCTAAGTTGAAGACGCCTCCACAAGCAATGTAGCGCTGCTGCGAGATCTCAGACTGGATCCAATCTACTTCTGAACGATCAATGCGATTCCGGGGCAGTGAAACTTCACTGAACTCCGTATCAGCCAAGTCGATGGTAAGCAGCCACCCCGGATTATCCAGCGTATCTATTTTGATCCCGCAGGAATGTTCCCAATCTTCGTCACAGTGCCGCGCATACCATTTTTGCAACAACGAGATAGCGGTATTCATAGATGATCTCATTTAAGCTTAGGCAGTTCCTCTGGCAGTGCCGGGCGTACACCGTTCTGTCCTGCCTCTTTTACGTGAGGCGTTGCAATTGTAGCTCCATCTGGATTGGTGTGGGCCTTACCGGTTACATCAACACGTTTCACTTCCTGGTAACCGGATGGATTATTCGAATTCGGCTCGTAAGTCGCAGTGTTGCTAATGTTGCCATCCTCACCACGCTTAAAAACAGAATGCGCTCCTTCTGCGCTGGAGTCCGGTCGCAGCTTGTTCGTATTTCGCCCAGACCGCAGTGCATCTACTGTCTTGTCAGTAGTGCGGACCGCCTTGATCGCGGCGCCAGCGCCTCCGGGAACAAAGGGCACTGCAGCTGCCGTAGCATCAATCGCCACACCGATTGAGTCGACAATACCCGCCCCCACATTACCTTGGCTAAAGTTCGAGTAGGCACTGGTCGCGCCCATCGCAATGTTCGCAACGTCCCATACGGTTTCGACAATTCTTCCGTCAGGATCTCTAAACTTGTACGGATTCCCGTTGGCATACCGATACCGGTTGAACTGCCCTACCGGCTGTTCATACGCCGTCACCGGGTCCACAGACAGGAACACCCCCAACTGCGGATCCATGTACCGCTGCTGCATGTAGCTCAGCCCAGTTGCCGCATCGTTCACATGCCCTGTGTACCCCGGGCCATCAGCAACCGGCGCACCTACGACAGCGCCATATGGCTCGTAAGTGATGCGCTCGATCACGTTGCCGTTGGCATCGCTCTTGGCCACAACGGAGCCCAAGGCGTCCGTGTGGATGTAGGTGACCGTTTGTGCGCTTGCGGTTGGCAGAGCAGCCACACCCAGCAACAGCACAAAGCATAGCCAAGCGCCTACCGCACCCAGCTTCCGAACTCGATCTTCAGCTCCCCTGACGCGGGTCGGCACGCCGCCTGTAGTTCCCCCGAACCTGCGCATCCTTCCGATCCCTGAAAGAGCCTTCAAGCAAGGCTGGGTATTCATAGAAGAGGAGTGGCCAGCTGCGGTGTCCCAGGTCAGGAACAGCGCGAGGAGCTAAGCGCCTGAGAAGCAGGCGGGGCCAGTTGACCGCGAGGTTCGGAAATCCTGGGCTGCCAGCCATGGGCTGGCACTACGGGGGTTGTCGGCCAGCGGCCGGCATTACCGGAATACAAAAAAAGCCCCGACCTGGGTCGGGGCTTTTCATGCAACTGGTGCCGGAAATAGGAATCGAACCTACGACACAACTGGACCGGGAAAACCGCCGGATAAGAAGAGCCTGGCACTCCACGGCAACGATGACTGGTCTTTCAGCCCCGTGCAGTGCGATTGGTCAAGACTTGCACAGTCGCGAGCGGAGACACTCGAGTTGCCGCGCGTTCTTTGGAGAGCATCAACGAACAGATTGAGGCGGAGTGCTAAGCGCCATAGAAGCCGGTCGATGGCTCAGGTTCGTTGGTGCCATACGGACACGAATCATCCGCAACTCGCAGCAACGAGGCCCGGCCAGCACGCAGCTCGGCGAGAACCCCTTTCCCATCAATCGGTTCCGAACGCATCCCCCAAAAAAAGCCCCGCAGATGCGGGGCCTAGACTTCAGTAACCGTAACCGGACCGACGCTGCTGCGTTCTGGGCTGGTTGTAAGGACTACCGTATGGATTGCTCTGAGTTGGCTTGTAAGGATCCACCGTGCCGGACTTCCCGTTGTAGGGATTGTAGTTCCCCTCAGTGCTGTAGTTATCCAGCTTGGTGGAGTTCGCATTGCTACGGTAGTGAGGCTGGACGTAAGTACCGTCTGAGCGATAATGCCCCTTCACCGAATGGCTTTGTGCCGAAACGGCAAAAGAGGCCGCGAGGGCGATACCGGCGACAACGGTGGGCAACAGCTTCTTCATTTCCTTCTCCTTGGATGGGGGCATCAGTCCCCACAGCCTCATGCCCCCTGCATAGGCTGCAGCTTCCTTGCATCCCTCCTCGCTAATCAAGCCGGGGTCGAAAATGTCAGGATGTGTGACCATTGTCTCACTCCCGACACCGCGATGTATATGCCGAGCAGCCTTTCCGGCGAGCGGATCGCCTGCGGCTGCCATTGCACCTTGGTCGGACTCAGGCTATAAAGCGAATGCCGGTCGCAGAAGCGTCGGTGCTGTGCCCGTATAGCCCAATAGGCTCCGGGTGCCCGAGGTTTGAACCTGCTCCGCTGAAACGGACGCCAAGAAGCGATAATTTACTCGCAATTGGAGGTTCCCATGCCACGTCCCCCTCGCCGTCATTACACCGATGATCAGAAGGCCCAGGCCGTCATCCTAGCTGAATCCATCGGACCTACCGCCGCAGCCCGACAGCTCAACGTTGCTGTGAAGTCGCTGGCGAACTGGCTCACAGCCTCACGCGCGGGTCAGCCGTTGCGCTCCCCTTCCCGCCAGCCGGCAACGGAGGTGGAGGCCGAGCTGAGCCGCTTAAGGGCGGAAAATGCCACCCTGCGGATGGAGCGCGACATCTTAAAAAAAGCGACGGCGTTCTTCGCCAAAGAGTCCAAGTGAGGTTCGCCTTCGTCGCGCGTGAACGGACCAACTATCCGGTACGTCTGCTGTGCCGGCTGATGGACGTTTCGGCCTCGGGCTTCCACGACTATCTGCGAAGGCTTGCCGAGCCGTCGGCAGATACAGACGTAGCGCTGCGCGAGGACCTGCGGGCCATTCATGCCCAGAGTCGCCGAACCTACGGTCGCCCTCGGTTGGTCCAGGCGCTGC
>NZ_JBITVZ010000029.1:0-21192 GCF_044543385.1 Stenotrophomonas sp. NPDC077420 | reverse complement strand
TTGAACTCATCCGTATAACGCTTCGTGCTCATAACCACCTCCGCCTAAGCCATAGTTTATGGCTGCGAGGTGTCTACGAAATCCTGGGCGATTCAGTGCCGGCCAACGAGGTGGCTCCACACGACACGTGCACTGCTTTGGACAAAAGCGCCGCACTGCTCACGGACCTTCTGCCACTGGACAACATGCATGCAGTGAAGTGGCTGGGTTTGGCAGGGCACGTTCCTATTGCATCGGCCGACGCCAACGAGGTGCGAATGGGGCCAAGCTCGTTTTCCAATGCCGTGCTGGCGGCGGTGTTCGACATGTTCATTTCGATCGTAGGGGATCGTCCCGAGGTGGACTCACAAGATCAAATTGACGCACTGGCACGGGGCAAAGAAATCATTGATCTGTGTTTGATTCACAAATGCAACTTAGCCGGGTCGGATGCCCGAGGCATGACCGTCTTGCATTGGTGCTGTGCCTTGTACGACGACAAAGAGCTTGTCGAACGGCTGGTGGCTGTGGGGGGCACGCCGACGATCAAAGACAAGGAGGGGTACACATCAATTGACGTTGCCGCGCACTACGGACACCTCAAATCCTTTGCAGGTTTGAACGTTCCAGAGAAGGAAAAAATGGAGGGAAACCTTGCGAACGCTCCAACTCAAGACGATCTAGCAAAGATCGATTGGAGCGAGCTGGAGCCTTGCAACGACCTCATATCCATGCCCCCCAGCCCCTCTGCGGCCCCGCCAACAGCGCCGAAGCAAAGCCGCTTGGCGATGTTCTTCAACGTTCTCCTGGGGCGGACCAGCCCCTTGGACCACGAACACTAATCAACTCGTAAAGGAGACACATATGAAAAATCTATTCTTTGGTTTGACCGCAGTCCCACTGTTGGCCCTTGGCGCACAGTCTCAAAACTCCGACCTGGGCGCGGCCTTTACGATCAAGCAAACCTGTGCGTTCGTCTCAGGCTCGGCTGCCGAGTTCTTGCGCTGTGACACATACGAGCAGCCGGTTTGCGACAGCGCGTTCTGCGATGGTGTGGGTATCCTGCCTATAGCACTTTCCGTCGAACGCAACACCGAGCAGTTCGACCCCCAAGAGATGCCGTTGTGGTGTGACCGCCAGCAGTGTTACGCCAACACTGGGCCGTTCAAAGTCACTTTGGACTATGGAAGGTTGCGCGCAACCGATGGATCTAAATAAAAGGTATTGACAATATTGGGTCTTATGTTTAGCTAAAATTATTGGTAAATTAACAGGGGGTTTTAATGATTAAAGGCATTGTTTTGGCTGCATCTTTAGCGCTTGTTCCATTGGTGTCTTCGGCCGCATCAGTTGGTCCGGTTTTCAAAGTCAACACCGCAGGGGAGATAAGCGGGGTTTTGACGATTACCAATGATGGTCCTGATCGCTCGTATCAGATCACTGTTGACGAACTGATCGTTGAAAACGGTGTGTCCCGCAGAGGGCCTTCGGAAAAAATTCGTTTTGCACCGTCGATGGTCACGGTGAAAAAGGGAGCTACCCAATCCATTCGTTACATCAAGTCCGAACAGGTTGGACGCGAAGAGTTCTTCCGCGTGAGCGTGGCCGAGCTTCCCAAATCTGGGGAGGTTGGTTTAATAAAGTTGGTCAAACAAGATTTAGCATGGATCTGGCGTTCGCCATCCGCAAAAGCCAATCTCACAGGTCGATGGATTGGTGATCGCTTTGAAGTGACCAACACAGGTGACGCCTCGGCACGATTGGTGTCCCCGACATCGGGAACAGCAACCCGCACAGGATTGTTGGGTTATGTACTTCCGGGTGAAACCCGTTCGTTTGCGCTTGCGGATTTCCCGCACGGCGTGGTGTCGGTTGAAGTCAACGGACAACGACAGGACATCAAATGAAAAAATCGGTCATCGCCTTGGCGATGGCTGTCTGCTTTGCACAAATCTCTTGGGCCTCAGACGCAACCATCGCCGCTGTATCAATCAATGGGTCGCTCAAAAGCGATGTTGAAGAACTGCACGTTCGCGACGACGGGCAGTTGATGATTGCCAAAGATCGTTGGGCGCAGTGGGGAATTCGGTTGCCCGCATCTTTGGCCGAGCGTGACGTGGTGTCGCCGTCCGATTTGAACGCGGATGTTCAGTACGATCCAGCCAATCAAAGTTACAACATCCTTGTGCCCGCAACGTATTTGCCTGCGCGCAACTACAACCCTGTTTCCCGCATGCGAACGGACGTTGGTCCTTCGCCCAAAGGGGTGATGCTGGGCTACGACTACCGCGCGCAGGACAGTGAGTCGTACGGCTTCACACAGTCGTTTTGGTACGACATTAAATCCAACGTCCTGGGGGGCGCGTTCTATGGAGCCGGCCAACTCAACGACGAAAGCCGTGGGATTGTCCATGAGCGCTCATTGACGACGTGGAGCAAAGATCTGTATTCCTCTCAGACTCGCGTGCAGATCGGCGATGTCATCAACGCCACGCCCAACGGTGCGTTGCTGGGCTCGCGCAACTTGCTGGGTGTTCGCGTGGGCACCGATCGATCGTTGAGCAACGACGCATTTTATCCTGTGCCCACATTCAACGGGGTGGCCGACACACGCTCCACAGCCGAGGTCTTTGTCAACAGCGTTCGCGCGTCCCAGCAGCAGTTCCAGCCTGGGCCGTATCAGTTCGCAAGCCTCAATGCACCAATCGGGTTAAGCACTGTCTCCATGGTTGTTCGCGACGAATTGGGCCGCGAATACTGGACAACACGGCAGTTCTACAGCACGCCCAAAGCGCTTGCCAAAGGGCGCAGCGATTGGGAAGTCTCGGCCGGTTTGATGCGCAACGGAGGGTTGGGCAACGACTACGCAGACCTGGCGTGGAACGCGGTGTACGCACGCGGCATGTCCGATCGCTGGACCACAACGGCTGCGTTCCAGGGCACGGCGATGGGGCAGTCGGCTATGTGGGGCAATCTGTGGAGCTTCGGACGCTGGGGCGCTGCAACGTTTGATATCGCAACAAGTGGGGATGGCATGGCCGCCACGGTTGGATACGAGCGGCGAACCAACGGCTTGTCGTGGTCAGCTTCGCACACCCATGTCACCGACGATTACTGGAATTTCAATCGCGAGCGGTCGCGATTTGCTCTTGTGTCTCAAACCACCTTGGGCGTTGCCTACCGCCAAAATAATTTCAGTGCCGCGCTCAACTACAGCGACGTGCGCTATTCCAATCGTTCGACTCAATTGCTTACAGCACAGTCGCGCTGGCAATTGAACTCTCGTGCCGAACTGTCTGTCTTCGCTCAGCATGATCTATCGCTGCGCGACACCATTTTGAACGTTGGTTTCCGCTACCAATTTGGTTCCAGCTCGGCCAGCGTCAACCTCAACGATGGCGAGTGGTTTGGCCAAGCAAATGGCTCCACCACGCTGAAAAGCCGCCGATTGACGTGGAACGCAAGCGCAAGCGCCGGCAATCACTATGTGGCGGGGCGTTTGGATCTGCCCATGTCCACTTTGCTGCTGCAAAACAGCACAACCAATACCGTGTTTGGTGCAAATGGCGGGTTGTGGATCGGGGAGGGCGGTGTACTCCCAACGTCACGTCCCTTTGGTTCGTACGCGCTCATCCGCGTTCCCAACATGCCCAACACACGCGTTCAACTCACGGGCAAGAGTGTCACCACCAACGCTTTGGGCGTGGCCGTGGTCCCCAATGTCTCCGCACTGTTCGATCAAACAGTGACGGTGGACGCTCTGAGTCTGCCGTTTGGCGTGCAATTGGACAGCCTAAGCAAAAAAGCCGTGGCGCCGCGTGGTGGCGGGATAAAGCTGCAGTTCGACGTACTGAGCAACACCACACGTGAGTACGTGGTTGTGCGCAACGGGTTTCCGATCGACATGGCCAATGTGCTTGGCAAGGAAGCCGTCGTTGGGATGCGTGGGGCGTTGGTTCTTGAAGCTCCATTGGTTGGGGACGTTCTCACTATTGAGAAGAATGGCAGTCAATGCGCCATCACCATCCCGCAGTCGGGCGAACTGGACAAACCAATTTTGGAATGCAAGGAGGTTTTATGAAAGCGCTTCTCATCGCGTTGCTTTTGTTCTCAGGCACCGCCTGGGCGGACTGTTCAATCACCCCCAACCAAGACTTTGCGGTCTTGGATCTGGACGGAGGCGTGAACGTGCAATACGTCATCGAGTGCGACGAACCCACCGCCGCCACATTGCAAATTGATCCAAGCCAAATGGTTCTGCGGACGGCGAGCAACCATGAAATCCCATTGTCGGCGGCGCTATCCGGAGAGCCGTTGATTGATGAAGTGTCCATAGAGGTAGGCTCCACGCCTTTGCTGGTCACGATTGAATTCCGAAGTGTGTTGTCCACGTCGGTTCGCTACAAAGCTGCTGGTGTTTACAGCAGTTCTGTGCGTCTGGATCTGAACTATTAGTTTGGGCATTGCGCAATCTTGGTATAAACACCCATTTGTTGCGTCGCTAAACCACCGTATTCAATGAATTTTCGGCGGCCTCGGGATCTTTTGCCGTTGCGACGCACTTGATCGCCGTAGTGTTGCGCGGTCGGTGGTTTAGCGCGCAACACCTGAACGCAACAGTGCCTAGGGGGTGTTGCACGAATTGCGGTGATAAAAGCCCCCTGCACAGGGGCGACACACGCGGTTCAGAGATCAGATAGTATCGCTCTGAACAACGAGCCGGCCACTTCGACGTGCGGGTTCGTCGCCGAACATCTGGCCGCAAAGGACTGTGCATGCCGATTGAACGTATCGTCATCGACAACTTCAAGTCGTTTCGCCATCTGGACCTGCCCCTCAACGCCCACATGAACCTGGTGGTGGGGGACAACGAGGTTGGTAAGTCCACCCTGCTGGAGGCCATCCACGCGGTGGTCACCGGGCAACTGCATGGGCGCAATCTCGCCTACGAGCTCACGCCCTACCTGTTCCACCAGCCCACGGTGCAGGAATATTTGGCGACCCTTGCTGCAGGCACGCCGGCCTCGCCGCCACGGATCTCCATCGAAGCCTACCTGGGCGCAGACGCCGCGCTGGCGTCGCTGCGCGGCACCAACAATTCGCTGCGACTGGATACTGCCGGCATCCGGCTGCTGGTCGAGCTCAACGACGACTACCGCGAAGAGTTCAACGCCTACCTGCAGCAGCACCAGGGCGCGGTCAGCCTGCCGGTGGAGTACTACACGGTGCGCTGGTATTCCTTCGCCAACAATGGCGTCACCGCCCGCAGTATTCCGTTCGACTCCACGATCATCGACACGCACGGCATCAAGACCTTGTCTGGTGCTGATCGCTACATCGCCGGCATCATCGAGCAGGCACTGACGCCTGCGCAGCGCGTCTCGCTGTCGCTGAGCTTCCGCCGCATGCGGCAGAGCTTTTCAGAAGAAGCGGACGTGGCGGCCATCAATGCCTACTTGACCGAGCACACCGGGGACATCAGCCACCGGGCGCTGACGGTGGGTGTGGACACATCGCCGCGCTCAACGTGGGAAACTAGCTTGTCACCGTACCTAGATGAGCTCCCGTTCACCCAGGCCGGCAAGGGCGAGCAAAGCGCGGTGAAGATGAAGCTGGCGATGCACGCGGCGGGTGCGGCCCACGTGCTGCTGATCGAGGAGCCTGAGAACCATCTGTCATATTCCAGCATGAACCAGCTGATCGACAAGATTGCGGCACTCTCCACCGCCCAGCAGGTGATTATCGCCACCCACAACAGCTTCGTGTTGAACAAGCTGGGCGTGGACAACGTGATCCTGTTCAGCGCGCAAGGCCAGATGAAGCTGGACCAGCTGCCCAGCGATACCCACGACTATTTCATGAAGCTGCCAGGCCACGACACGCTGCGGCTGATCCTGGCCAAGCAGGCGATCTTGGTGGAGGGTCCGTCTGATGAGCTGATCGTGCAGCGTGCCTACAGCGACCATCACGGCGTGGCGCCAATGGCTCGCGGCGTAGACATCATTTCGGTCAAGTCGCTGGCATTCAAGCGCTTCTTGCAGATTGCAGATCGGCTGAAAATCCAGGCCAAGGTGATCACCGACAACGACGGTGATATCGCCGTTGTGCAGGAGCGCTATGCCGAGCACATCAACGCGATCTATTACGATTCCGACGAAAGCGCCCCATCGCTGGAAGAGCAGCTGACCAAAGCCAACTCGCTGGCCGAACTCAATACCGTGCTGGGCAAGACGTTTGCTGATGAGGTGGCGCTGCTCAAGTACATGAAGGGCCATAAGACCGATACGGCCCTGGCGATCTTCAACAGCCCGCACTCGATCAGGTTCCCCGACTATGTCCAGCGTGCCATCACCTAACCGGGTACTGCTCTCGGCGGCCGGCTCGGGCAAGACCACGTTGCTGGTGCGGCAGGCCTTGGAGCGGCCTGGGCGTCGCATTGCGATTGTCACCTACACGCTGGAAAACCTTGAAGAGATCCGGCGCTCGTTTGAGGTCCACGCCGGCGCGGTGCCCGCCCATGTCACCTTACACAGCTGGTATGGCTTCCTGCTGCACCAGTGCATCCGCCCGTACCAGGCGGCACTGTGTCCTGAGCCTCGCATCGAGACCATCCTGTTCGTAGACGGTGTCACCAACAACCGCGCCCCACGCACCCAGGTGGCGCGCCACTATCTGGCAGGCAACCGGGTGTATTCGGACCGGGCGGCCGACTTTGCTGTGCGCTGCGATGAGCTGACCCAAGGCCAGGTCATCGCACGCCTGGCGGCCATGTACGACGAGCTCTACATCGACGAAGTTCAGGACCTGGCCGGCTTTGATCTGGATCTGGTCGAGCGGCTGTTGAAGAGCGATATCGCCATCACGTTGGTGGGTGATACGCGCCAGGCAACGTACGCCACCAACTATGCGCAAAGGCACAGTCAATACCGTGGGCCGAATCTGGCAGCGCTGTTTCAGATCTGGGAGTCGGACGGCTTATGCCAGCTGGATCACCGCCTCATCAGTCTGCGCTGCGTCCAGACCCTGTGCGATATGGCTGACACGCTCTATCCGCAGATGCCCCGGACCCAATCTGGCAATGGCGAGGTCACCGGGCACGATGGCGTCTACCTCGTCGCTCCCGGCGACGTTGCGGCGTACATGCAGGAGTTTGCCCCCACCGTGCTCCGGCATGACCGGCGCCAGGAGTGCGACGGACTACCGGCCGTGAACTTTGGGCAGTGCAAGGGCCGCACCTACAGTCGAGTCCTCATTTTTCCGAACGGGCCATTGACGCAGTACCTGCGCACGGCCGATGCGGCGCGTATCACCGCGCCACCGAAGTACTACGTGGCCTTCACTCGGGCGCGGCAAAGCGTGGCCTTTGTGTATGCCGGCGCATGTGCGCTGCCGGGTCATCAGGTCTATGCGCCTGCTAGCGCAGACGCATAGAACCACGGGCAGGGATCACATCTTCTTCAAGGGTGCCGCGGTGGGGGGCGGCGGCACCGGGCCCGGGTCGTTGAAGCACAGTATGACCTGATCGATGCCGAACTGGTCGGCCAGCACCCGCGCGGTCACGGCATGCACCAGGTCCAGGTCGACCGAGGGCGCAGCGACAGTGATGGTGGCCGCGATCGCGCGGCCAGGTTCTTTGCCGGGGACCAGACGTAGATCGTCCACCGCCTTCACACCGGGGTCGGTAAACATCGCCGCACGGACCTGTTCCAGATTGATCTCGTTCATGGTGTCGACGACTCCATGGCAGTGCCACCGGCGCGGGGAGCTCGGTCGCGATGCAGCCAACGATAAAGCACCGGCAGCACCAGCAAGGTCAATGCGGTGGATGACACGATGCCGCCGATGACGACGGTGGCCAGCGGCCGCTGCACCTCCGAGCCGGCACCGACATTCAAGGCCATGGGCAGGAACCCGAGCGAGGCCACCAGGGCGGTCATCAGCACCGGCCGCAGGCGGCCAAGGGCGCCGTCCCGCACAGCGTCGTCCAGCGGATCGCCCTGTTCGCGCAGGCGGCGGATGAAGGCAATCATGACCAGCCCGTTGAGCACAGCCACGCCCGACAGCGCGATGAAGCCCACGCCGGCAGAGATCGACAGCGGAATCCCGCGCAGAGCCAGAGCAAGCACTCCGCCCGTCAGCGCCAGTGGTACGCCACTGAACACGATGGCAGCATCCTTGGCCGAGCCGAAGGCCATGAACAGCAGGGCGAAGATCAACGCCAGCGTCACCGGAACGACCACCCCCAGGCGTTGGGTGGCCGAGATCAGCTGCTCGAATGTGCCGCCGTAGTCGATCCAGTAGCCCTCAGGAAGCGTGACATCCTGGCCGATGCGCGTGCGCAGCTCGCCGACGAACCCACCCAGATCGCGCTCGCGTACGTTGGCGGTGACCACCACGCGCCGCTTACCGTTTTCGCGATTGATCTGATTGGGCCCGCGTTCCACCTGGATCTTCGCCACTTCCCGCAGCGGCACCGTACGAGGGCCACCATTGGCGCCGGTGGCCAGGCGGCTGGACTCGTCCACGCTGGCGCTTTCCGGCAGTGGAATGGGCAGATCTGCCAGCACAGCCGGGTCTTGGCGCTGCGATTCGGGCAGGCGCACGACCAAGTCGAAGCGGCGGTCGCCCTCGATCAGCTGGCCGGCGACACTGCCCCCAATGGCGGTGGCCACCGTTTCCTGCACGTCGCCCGGATTCAGGCCATACCGTGCCAATGCCGCCGGATCTGGCGTGATGGTGAGCAATGGCAGGCCGGAGACCTGCTCGGCCTTGACGTCCTCGGCGCCGGGGACGCTGCGCATGACCCGCTCGACCCGGCTGGCCAGACGGGTCAGCTGGTCGAGGTTGTCACCGTAAACCTTGACCGCCACGTCCGAGCGGACGCCGGAGATTAGCTCGTTGGTGCGCATCTGGATGGGCTGGGTGAACTCGTAATTGCTGCCCGGAATTTCCTTGGCAGCCGCCTCCAGCTCTTCCACCAACTCGGCCTTGGGCTTGCGCGGGTCGGGCCACTGGTCGCGGGGCTTGAGCATCAGGAAGGTGTCGGCCATCGACGGCGGCATCGGGTCGGTGGCCACCTCGGCGGTGCCGATTTTGGAGAAGATGTTGGCCACTTCCGGGAACTGGGCCAAACGCTTCTCCAGCGTTTCCTGCATGGCCACCGACTGCTCCAGGCTGGTGCCGGGAATACGCATGGGCTGCAAGGTGATGTCGCCCTCATCCAGGCTCGGCACGAACTCCGAGCCCAAGCGGGTGGCCAGCACGCCACAGCCCACCACCAGCACGGCCGCGCCTGCCAGCACCACGACACGGCGCCGCAGCGCCCAATTCAACAGCGGGGTGTAGCGGGCGCGCGACCAGCGCATCAGGCGGTTGTCGTGCTCAGCCACGCGGCCGCGCAGGAAGGTGGCGATCGCTGCCGGCACGAAGGTCAGCGACAACACCATGGCACCGGTCAGGGCCAGCACCACCGTGATCGCCATCGGGTGGAACATTTTTCCTTCCACCCCGGACAGCGCGAAGATCGGCAGGTAGACCGCCGCGATGATGCCCAGGCCAAACAGGCTGGGTCGGATCACCTCGGCGGTGGCCGAGGCGGTCAGGTCATAGCGCTCTTCATCGTTGAGCTGGCGGCCCAGCGCGTGCTGCGCCTCCCCGAACCGGCGCAGACAGTTCTCGATGATGATCACCGCCCCGTCCACGATCAGGCCGAAGTCCAGCGCGCCCAGGCTCATCAGGTTGCCCGACACGCCGCCACGCACCATACCGATGATGGTGAACAGCATCGCCAACGGGATCACCGCCGCGGTGATCAACGAGGCGCGCACATTGCCCAACAGCAGGAACAGCACCACCACCACCAGCAGTGCGCCCTCGATCAGGTTCTTGGATACCGTGCCGATGGTGCGGTCCACCAGCGCGGTGCGGTCATAGACGGCCTTGGCATGCACGCCCGGGGGCAAGCTGGCGTTGGCGGCGTCCAGCTTGGCCGCGGCCGCCTGGGAGACTTCCCGGCTGTTGGCGCCGAACAACATGAAGGCGGTACCGACCACGACCTCGTGGCCATTCTGGGTGGCCGCGCCCGTGCGCAGCTCCTTGCCTTCGCCCACGCTAGCGACGTCGCGCACCCGAATCGGCACGCCATCGCGCCGGTCCAGCACGATGTTGCCGATCGCCTCCAGATTGGCCAGCTGGCCGGGGATGCGCACCAGGAACTGCTGTCCATTGCGCTCGATGTAGCCGGCGCCGATGTTCTGGTTGTTGCGCATGACCGCCGCGACCACGTCGTTCAACGTGAAGCCCAGCGCCACCAGCTGGGCCGGATCGGGGGTGATGTGGATCTGCCGCTCGAAGCCGCCGATGGTGTTGACCTCGGTGACGCCGGGCGTGGTGCGCAGCTGCGGCCGGATCACCCAGTCCTGCAGGGTGCGCAGGTCCGTGGCCGTGTAGGGTGTGCCGTCGGGCTTGCGAGCATCGGGCTCGGCCTCCACGGTGTACATGAAGATCTCGCCCAGCCCGGTGGAGATGGGGCCCATCTCCGGATCCAATCCTTCGGGCAGCTGGGAGGCGATCTGCTGTAGCCGTTCGGCGACCTGCTGGCGGGCAAAGTACAGGTCGGTGCCGTCCTTGAACACGACGGTGACCTGGGACAGCCCGTAGCGCGACAGCGAGCGGCTATAGTCCAACTTGGGCAGGCCGGCCATGGCCGTTTCGATGGCGAAGGTCACCCGTTGTTCGGCCTCCAGCGGCGAGTAGCCCGGGGCCTGGGTGTTGATCTGGACCTGGACGTTGGTAATGTCCGGTGTGGCGTCGATGGATAGGTGACGGTAGCTCCACACGCCCAACGCAACCAGCGCAGCGGTGAGCACCAGCGTCAGCCAGCGATGGCGAATGGACAGCCCAATGAGGCGTTCGAGCATGGCGGGCCTCATTCCTCTTCCACGGTGGACTTTTCGATGTCGGCCTTGATCAGGAAGCTCTGCGCCACCACCACCTGTTCACCGGCCTTGAGGCCTTCCAGCACTTCGGCGCGTTCGGCGTCGCGGCGCCCCAGCTTGACCGGCCGGGTGTGGTAGGTCTCGCCCTGCTGCACGTAGACCACGTCCTGGTCTTCTGCGGTCTGCAGCGCAGTGATCGGTACCACCAGCGCCGCCGATTGGCGAGCCACGGTGACCCGCGCCTTCACCGCCGAACCCGGCCGCCACAGGCCATCGGTGTTGGCCACGGTGGCGCGCGCGATGGTGCTTTGGCTGGCGGTGGCAGTGCCGGGCAGGACGCGCTCCAAGGTGGTTTGCGCCATGACGCCATCGCTCAAGCGGGTGACCGTCACCGGTACGCCGGCACCGATGTGTTGGACGTCGGCGCCGAAGATGTGCAGGTCCACCCACAGCGTGGACAGATCGGCGACCTCGAACAGCGGCGCGCCCTCAGCGGCTGCCATGCCCACAGCGGCCGTACGCGCCATGACCACGCCAGTGATCGGCGCGGTGACGGTGTAGGTAGTCAGGCTCAGGTTGCTCTCCACGGTGGCCAGTGCCTGGCCGGCATGCACCTGATCACCCACGCCCGCTCGCACGGAGCGGACCGGCCCGGGGAAGCGTGCAGTGACCTGCGCGATGCGCCCGTCAATCGGGGCCAGCAGACCTTGGACCTCATGCTCATCAGCGATCTCACCCGGTCCTGCCGGCGCGACCTGGATACCTGCCGCCTGCGCAGCTTTGGCCGCGATCTTGGTTTCCAGCGGCGCTTCCTCGTGCTCGCCGTGCTCTTCGCCCTCAGCGGCGGCGCCGCCCTCAGAGGCTTCGTTGGGGGTCGACGCGTTGCAGGCGGCCAGCATCAGGGCCATGCCCAGTGCGGTCCAGGAAATGCGATTCATGGGGTCTCTCCAATGGAAGCGGCCGCCGGCGGCGTGACAAGCGCCTGGCCGGTCAGTCGTTGAATTTCGATCAGGGCGCGCTGCGCATCCAAGGCGACGTCAAGCTGCTGCTGGGCCATGGCCGTGCGTTCGGATTGCAACTGTGCCCATTCCAGATAGCTGATCGCGCCGGCGCGATAGGCGCGCTCGGCAGCCTGCTCGGCCCGGGCCAACTTCGGCAGTACGTCTCCTTGCAGCCGCGCCACCTCGGCCTGCGCCACGGTGTAGCGGCCATGGGCCTCGACCAGCGTGGAGTACAGCGACAGGCCCTTGGCCTCGCGCTCGATCGTCAGGACCTCCAGCTCGGCTTCGCCGGCGCGAATCTCCGGCTGTGCGCGGCTGCGGCTGCCCAGCGGCATGGACAGGCTGGCCACCAACGCGGTGTCGTCGGACTCCTGCAGGCGGCGCACACCGAGCTGCCAGGCCAGGTCCGGCGAGGCCGCCGAACGCGCCAACTGCAGTCGTGCCTGCGCGATCCGACGGGCGTCGGCAAACTGCGCCAGTTCCGGAGTCCGCTCCAGCTCCTCGGCCAACGTCTGCATGGACGCGATCGCCGGCAAGACCATGGGATCGGCCGCGGCCACCTCGAAGCTGGGAGCACGTTCGCCCCACAGTGCGGCCAGATGCTGACGAGCGGCGATTCGCTGCTGATCGGCCCGATCACGGGTCAGCTCGGCCCGCGCCAGCGCTGCCTGCGCGGTGAGTACCACCGATTCGGGCGAAGCACCGGCCTGCAGGCGCTGCCGGGCGGCCGCCACGGTCCGCTGCCGCTGGCCGACATCCACGTCGGCCAGCCGGCGCTGACGGTCGGCGCCAACGACGGCCAGATAGCGCTGCGCCGTCTCGGCGAGCAGGTCCAGCCGACCGGTCTCCCGCTGCACGGCCAGCGCATCAATCCGGCTTTGGGCAAGGGTTCGGCGCGCATCGAGCTTGCCGCCGCGCTCCAGGACTGAGCTCAGGCTCAAGGTCAGCTCGGCGCTGTCCAGACCACGGGCCACGCCCGTGCCCAATGCATTTTCGACCTCGGCACCGACCGTCCACGGTGGGCGCTGCATGGCCTGATCGCGCTCGGCAGCGAGCACGGTGGCTCGCGCATCCACCAGGCGCAGCTCGGGGTGGGTTTGGGCCACACGCGCGAACGCGTCGTCCAAAGTCATCAATTCGGCCGCCGCCGCCGGCGTCGTCACCGCGCCGCCCAACAGCAGCCATGCGGCTATAGCCGCCAATCGCACATGCATGGAAGTACTCCGAAGGTTCTCGATATCGACAGGGCGCCGGCGCATGCCGGCCGACCTCACCCTGCGATCGGCGGTCGGAATGGCGCGATCAGGTGCGCGGGCGGATACCGGGGCGTATCGGCGTCCACCTCGTGCAAGTACCGACCGATGTCCGCCACGGCCAGCAGCATCTCAGGGGCCGGCACGGCTTGGCCGCAACACAGCACCAGCTGCTGAAGCCGGTGCAGGGCGACGTCTACGCCACGCTCGGCAGCTGGCGGCGACACTGCCGGGCCGCGGTCGGCAGTGGCCAGATGGGTTTGAACATGTAGCTCGCCGACCAGTGCCAGCACCGGCTGCGCCACCAGACCCACGGCCAAGTGCGCCAGCAAGAGCCAGCGCAGGCCAGAACCCAGCCGGCCAAGCCTGGTCATGCAGCCGTCTTGCTCGCGTCGGCACGTGCCCGGCGGGCATCACCCAAGATCTCGAAGGACTCCTTGATCACATACAGGCCGATCAGGGCGCCGATCACGAAATCTGGGTACGGGCTGGCCAGCCACCACACCAGCAGGCCGGCCAGAATCACGCCAACATTGGCGACCACATCGGCGCGGGTGAACAGCCAGGTCGCCCGCAGGTGCACTTCACCGGATTTGAGCGGCGCCAGCATGCGCAGGACGGTCATATTGACCACCAGCGACAGCAGGGCGGTGCCGATCATCCAGCCACTAACCGGCTCGGCGCCGTACATCACGCGACGGCCGACCTCCAGCAGCACACCCACGCCCAGCACCAGCAGCACGCTGCCGCTGACCCAGGCTGCGTTCGCCTTGAAGCGGGCCGTGCGCCCGATGGCGACCAGGCCGATGGCATAAGCGGTGGCGTCGGACAGCATGTCCAGGGCGTCGGCCAGCAGACCGGTGGAATGGGCAACCCAGCCGGCGATGCCGCCGATCACGGCCATCGCCGCGTTCAACGCTAGGGCGATCCAGAGGACGCGCCGCTCCTGCGCATTCTTGGCCTCGTGGTGGCAGCCGCAATCACTCATCGGAACATCTCCATTCGCAGGGAAGCCGGGCCCGGGCGGGCCGCTGGTATGACACAGCCGGTGAGGGTAAAGTCCGTAGCTACTACGGAGTCAAGCGTACTACGAATGAAAATCAGTGAAGCTGCCGACGCCAGCGGGTGCCATCTGGAGACCATCCGCTACTACGAGCGGATCGGCTTGCTGCCGCGCCCGGGGCGCTCGGGCAATGGCTACCGGGTCTATGGACCGGCCGACATCGAGCGGCTGCGCTTCATTGCGCGTGGCCGGGATCTGGGCTTCAGCCTGGAAGAGGTCCGCAGCCTGCTGCAGTTGGCCGGCGATGAGGAGCTTTCGTGCGGGGACGTGGATCGGCTGGCCCGCAGCCATCTGGCCGACGTGCGCGCCCGCATGGCCGATCTGCAGCGCATGGCCAGCGAGTTGGAACGGGTGATTGCTAGTTGCCATGGTGGTCAGCGGGCGGAGTGCACGATCCTGTCGACTCTGCGCCAGCCGACCTCGGTGGAGGCCACCACGCGCCAGTGACCGAACTGGACCGCTCAACTAGTGTGGTCCGACTAGCGCGTAAGACCTCCTTCCCAACAGCTTGGTGCGTCTGCTGCGCGTGTTGCTGAGCAGTGCCAGGTTGCCGCCGCTCGGTTCCCAGCAGCCACTCGCTGCGTCGCGTCTTTGCCTGCTGGCCCAATTCCAAAGCTGCGACCGGAAGGCGTTGATGGAGTACGTGGACTGGTGTGATGGAATATAACGACTTCGTGAAATAGGTCTGGGGGGATCTGCAACCGAGACGGCACACTCATCCTTGCGTTTCGGACGCTTAGGCAGGTTTGACCCTTAACGTAATGAGTCCTTGCCGACGGTACGGGCGTCGCTCCTTCATGGCCATCGCAAAACGGTAGCAGCGAGAGTGGGTGAAGTCGGGTGCACGCTGAGCCCCTCGCAGTGGCGGATCGGTGTCCGCAGGTCTAAAGCGCGAAAACCTCGCATTCCAGTTTTCGAAACAGGGGCGCCCTTGTACACATGCAGCCAAAAGATCATCTGCAGGAACTGACCGTGACTGAAGGCGAGGGTATGCCCGGCACTCCTTCCGGCTTCAAGCAGACAAAGAGCGTCACGCGTACGCCTGACGAGCATTGAGAATGACTCCGCACCGGGCCCATCTATGTAGTTCGGATCGCTGCGGCTCCAGTAGTCTTCGACCCACTGCATCCGCTCGCCTGCAGTCGTCCCCGCACAGCGAGCCGGGCAAAGATAGGTGAACTCTTGGATGGGGAGCTCCTGGACAGTCAGTCCGTACCGCTCTGCAGTAGGGGTCGCCGTTTGGACTGCCCGCAAGTAAGGTGAGCTCCAGACTGCCCCTACTGGAGAGGGGAACGCTGATCGCGCCAATTGTTTCGCGTGCAAATGCCCCGCCGGCGTCAGAGGAATGGTCGCAGGATCATGCGTTGCAAAGCCAGCATTTGCGGTGCTTTGCGCGTGTCTAATCAGCGTGAGCATTGAGTCTCATTTGAGTTCGTTTCTCCTCTGGACGAGAGTGCGTGCGATACCAATTTTATGCGGATTTCGGGGGTTTAAGGCGACCGCGCGTACGCTTCGAACCTAGGATCAGATTTGCGTTAGCGTCCAAAAAAGCGCCCATGTCGCTGCGGCGCTGGAGAACCTTGGCCGGTATCTCCAGGTTTAACTTCCTCGCAAGCGACACGGCATAGCTTACTTGTGCGGAAGTGGGTGGCTTCAGGTCCCAGTCGAGGCAGTCTGATAGAACTGGCAAAAGGCGAGCCGCAATCCGAGCTGCAAACTCTTCACGTTCCGGGTCATGGGCCAGCCGCAGCCACTGCTCTTGTACGGACTCAAGCACACCAACTGGGGCGCCTAGGTCAAGCAGGAGGTCGTAATCGGGATCAATTAGAAGCAGCGCCATGGCTTTGTCAGCTGATACCTATAAGTAGTCTACCTTTAGGGTGGTAGCTATAGAAGTAGCTCAACGCCAATCCTGTGCCCATGCAGGAAGAGAATCTAGCGCTCCAACTTGGGGCAGCCATTCGAACAAGCCGCCTAGCCACCGGCTCGAGCCAAGAGCGCTTCGCCGACGCAATTTCAATGCATCGCGCCTACTACAGTGCAATTGAGCGAGGCGAGAAGAACATCACTATAGGGACCCTGGTCCGGCTCGCAAATGGGCTAGGGATCAAGCCGTCCGAGCTCTTGGCTGCTGCCGGGCTTTAGGTTGGCAGGGCCACAGCGGGGACTGCGGTCGCGTTTGCTGGGACCTGCATTCGGCCGTAGGCTAGCCACAACTCGTGCGAGCGGGCCCAGATGTCAGATCTCTTAGAGCCAACGGCAGAGCCTGAAGAGCCAGGTTCCGGTTCTGCAGGAAGCTGGGTGTCTCGACACGTTTCATTACGGCGGCGTGACGCCGAATGGATGGATCCATTGAGAGCAGCCATCTCCGAGCGATTGAAACCCCGACCAGATGAGGAATTTGCGAACGAACTGCTCGAAAGGGCAATCGGCGCTTATTCGGCACGGCGTGCGGGCCGTGAGTAGGGGAAGGCCTGTGCCCCATTGCAAGTATGGACGCGCCGCTTCCTGCACTTTCAGGATCAACATAGAGCAGGGCCAGCCCATCGCAGAACCTGGATCGTCATTGAACAGACACATCTCTGGGAAATACTTCGACTATTCCAGATAAATGGTTTTGATGGCATGCGCAAGCTCAATGTTCTGTTCCTCTGCACAGGTAACTCAGCGCGCAGCATTCTTGCCGAGGCTCTTGCTAACCATCTTGGCCGCGAGCGCCTACGTGCTTTTAGCGCCGGAAGTCATCCCAAAGGCGAAGTCCACCCCATAGCCCTGCAGGTGCTGGAGGAGATTGGATTTGAGGCTGCCAATCTTTCCAGTAAGCCTTGGGAGGCCTTTGCAGGCGCCGATGCACCACACATGGATTTGATCGTGACAGTTTGCGATCGCGCAGCGGGCGAAGCATGTCCTGTGTGGCCTGGACACCCCGTCACGGCCCACTGGGGCATCCCTGACCCGGCAGCCATGCACGGTAGCGCCGAACAGGTCCACAAGGCTTTCCTGACTGCACTCCATCAGCTTCAGCATCGCCTGGCATTGTTGCTTGCACTAAAACCTGAAGCTTTAGACCGCATGACCTTGCAGTCACAAGTCCGGGGGCTGGCCGACGGCGGCGCGGTTCAGTCACCGAGTGTGGACGAAGCTGAGGATCGGAGGTAGTCGCTGATCTGCCTAACAGCTTCGCGCGCGTAGCGGGTGACGCCGATCAGCGTGGCTGATGCGGTGCCGTTCCAGTCGCCGTAGCCCAACAGCCAGACCGATGGCTCTGCGACAGAGCGAACCTTGGAGTCGTCCACGTCGATCTGACCATGCGCGTTGACCAAGTCCAGCCCTTCCAAGTATGACAACGCCGGCCGGAAGCCGGTGCACCAGATCACGGCATCAATGGGGCGCTCGCTGCCATCTGGCCATTGCATACCTGTGGGGGTGAAACGGGCCGGCGGCCTTATGGAGGCAAGCACGCCGCGTTGACGCGCGTCCACCACCGGCGGCACCATGACGATGTCGCCGAAGCCGCCCTGCGGCAAATTCGGCTCGCGGCCTTCCTGCTGCGCTCTCCATTTCTCTGTGGCGCGTTCGAACAGCACGCACCCATCGACATCGTCACCCAGGAACGCCGGCTCCTGCTGGGTGACCCAAATGGCTTGGGCGACCTTGGATACCTCGGCCAGAATCTGCGCGCCGGAGTTGCCGCCTCCGATGATGGCCACGCGCAGTCCGGCAAAGGGTTCGGGGGTGCGATAGTAGGCCGAGTGCAGCTGCATACCAGCAAATGTGTTCAACCCGTCGAACGCAGGTCTGTAAGGATGACGCCAGGTACCGGTGGCGCTGATTACCGCACGCGCGTGCCACTGCCGGCCGTCATCTGCCTCTACCAGCAATTGATCGCCTGAGCGGCTGATGCGCTGCACCCACACGGGGCGCAACACCGGCAGCTCGTACTTGTCTTCGTAGCGGGCCAGGTAGTCGATCACTTCCGTCTTGGCGGGGTAGGGCGCGCGGCTGACCGGCATCGGCCAGCCGGGAATCGAGCTCCAGCCTGCGGGCGAGAACAAGTGCAACGACTCCCACGCATGCTGCCAGGCACCGCCGGGAGCTGCCTCCGCATCAAGAATCACATAGGACAGCCCGCTCCGGCGCAGGAAGTAGCCGGCTGCCAAGCCGGACTGGCCACCCCCGATCACCACCACATCGATGCTGTCCATCTACGCTCCCTTCTGCCTGCGCAACAGTCAGGCGGCGCTCCTATGCTGCTGTTGATCAGAGATATTGAGCGCATCCAGGTAACGCTCGGCATCCAGCGCGGCCATGCAGCCGAAACCGGCCGAGGTGATCGCCTGGCGGTAGTGCTGGTCGGCCACGTCGCCGGCGGCGAACACGCCTTCCACCGACGTCTGGGTGGCGTTGCCGCCCAGGCCCGAACGGATGTCCAGGTAGCCGTTGTTCATGGTCAGCTGGCCGTCGAACAGGCTGGCGTTGGGGTGGTGGCCGATGGCCACGAAGAAGCCGTGCGCCTCGATGTCGCAGGTGCTGCCGTCCAGGGTGGACTTGACGCGCACGCCGGTGACGCCGGCCTCGTTGCCCAGCACTTCGTCCACGTGGTGGTGCCACACGGTCTCGATCTTGCCGGCGGCCACCTTGGCAAACAGCTTGTCCTGCATGATCTTCTCCGCCTTGAGGGTGTCGCGGCGGTGGACCAGGTAGACCTTGCGAGCGATGTTGGACAGGTACAGGGCCTCTTCCACGGCGGTGTTGCCGCCGCCCACCACGACCACGTCCTGGTCACGGTAGAAGAAGCCGTCGCAGGTGGCGCAGGCGGAGACGCCGCGGCCCTTGAATTCCTCTTCGGTTGGAATGCCCAGGTACTTGGCGGTGGCGCCGGTGGCGATGATCAGCGCGTCGCAGGTGTACTCGGCGCTGTCGCCGATCAGCCTGAACGGACGCTGGGCCAGGTCGGCGGTGTGGATGTGGTCGAAGATCACCTCGGTCTCGAAGCGCTCGGCATGGGCCTGCATGCGCGCCATCAGGTCTGGACCCATCAGGCCATGCGCATCGCCCGGCCAGTTGTCCACTTCGGTGGTGGTCATCAGCTGGCCACCCTGCTGCAGGCCGGTGATGACCACCGGCTTGAGGTTGGCGCGGGCGGCGTAGACGGCGGCGGTCCAGCCGGCCGAGCCGGAACCGAGGATCAACAGCGGGACGTGTCGGGTCGTACTCATGGCTCAATGGCTCCGTGCGTCGGCAGGAAAGTAGCGCTTGCCCAGCCGCAGGGCGACATGGACCAACAGGATCAGCACCGGCACCTCCACCAGCGGACCGATGACCGCAGCGAAGGCGACGGGCGAGGCCAGACCAAAGGCGGCGATGGCGACGGCGATGGCCAGCTCGAAATTGTTGCCAGCAGCAGTGAACGCGATCGCGGTCGTGCGCGGATAGTCCTTGGCAATGAACTTGCCCATGAAGAAGCTCAGCACGAACTGAATGATGAAATAGAGTGTCAGCGGGATCGCGATGCGCACTGCGTCCATCGGGATGCGCAGCACATCGCCCCCCTTCAGGCTGAACATGGCAACGATCGTGAAGAGCAGCGCCGCCAGCGTGATCGGACTGATCGCCGGCAGGAACTGATCTTCATACCAACGCAGGCCCTTGCGCGCCTTGAGCCAGCGGCTGGTGAGGAACCCTGCGAGGAAGGGGATGCCCAGATAAATCAGCACCGCCTCGGCAATGGTCCAGAAGCTGACGTCGATCACGCTGCCCTGCAGCCCGAACACCGGCGGCAGCCACGACAGGAAGAACCAGGCATAGACACTGAACAGCGCGATCTGGAAGATCGAGTTGAAGGCCACCAAGCCCGCCACATACTGCCCATCGCCACGGGCGAGCTGGTTCCAGACCAGCACCATGGCTATGCAGCGTGCCAGGCCGATCAGGATCAGGCCGGTCATATATTCGGGGTAGTCGCGCAGGAACAGCACCGCCAAGCCGAACATCAGGAACGGACCGATGATCCAGTTCTGCACCAGCGAGAGCATCAGCACGCGCTTGTCGGCGAACACCTTGGGCAGCTCTTCGTACTTCACCTTGGCCAGCGGCGGATACATCATCAGGATCAGGCCAATGGCGATCGGGATGTTGGTCGATCCAATCGACAGGCCTTGGAGCGCGCTGGGGACGCCTTCGAACATCGCGCCCAAGCCGATGCCGAGGGCCATCGCCAGGAAAATCCAGAGCGTAAGGTACCGGTCCAGGAAGGACAGGCGGGGGGAACTAGTAGTCATGGCAGGTCTCGGAAAAGCGGTTAGTCGATCTGGGCGATACGGTCTAGGCGGGCCTTCAATGCCGCGCGGTCGTCCCAGGCGATCTCAGGAATGTCGAGGAAGGCCTGCAGGCGTCGCTTGATGGTCTGATGGGCGCGGTCGAAGGCTTCTGCCTTCTGCGTATCCGAACCTTCCACGCCGGCCGGGTCGAACAGGCCCCAATGCACGCGTACGAAGTCACCAAACACCACCGGGCACGCCTCGGCGGCCGCGCTGTCACACACGGTGCCGATCAGGTCCATGGCAGCGGCATCGGCTTCGGCTTCGGCAAATTCGTCCCAGGACTTGCTGCGCATGTCCTCGACCGGAAAGCCTTCGCGCTCCAACTGGGCAATGGCAAAGGGATTGACGCGACCGGCCGGCTGGCTGCCCGCACTGAAGGAGAGATAGCGGCCTTCGCCCCATTTTTTAAGGGTCGATTCTGCAAGCACGCTGCGGGCGGAGTTGCCAGTACACAGGAACAGAACACGACGGGTCATTTGAGCGATCTCTAAGAGGGGGAGGTCAGCAGCCAGCAGGACGTTCGCAGGCTTGTTCGTCGGCACAGCAGTTTTCGGTCAGGTAGGCCACCAGCGCGCTCATCGCCTCGAACTCGGCCCGGTAGCAGATGGTGCGACCGCGCTGCTCGGCGGTGATCAG
>NZ_JBITVZ010000028.1:0-29176 GCF_044543385.1 Stenotrophomonas sp. NPDC077420 | reverse complement strand
GTAAAGGAGGAGGGGGCGGCCGCAGGCCGACGCCGGGGGACATTCGCAGGCAAGGGCATGGCGGCCCCGCGCTCGCCCCACCGGCAGCCGCGTCTACCGGAAGCGCGCAATAAAAAAACCCCGCGGCATTGCCGCGGGGTCTGTTAACCGGTGTAACGACCAACGGTCGTTACCTACCCGTGAGGTTCAGCTCCTTGAGCAGCTGCGGGGCCGGCGCCACTTCCTGCATGATCCACTGCATGTAGCGGCTGTCGACCGCGATCATGCGGGTCATCACCGGGTCGAACACCCAGTTGGAGCTCACCGACTCCCAGTTGCCGTCGAACGCCAGGCCGACCAGCTTGCCGTGCGCATCCAGCACCGGCGAACCGGAGTTGCCGCCGGTGATGTCCAGGTTGGACAGGAAGTTGACCGGCACCGAGCCGATCCGCTTGTCCTCCAGCCCACCGTAGCGCTTGGCCTTGACTGCGTCGAGCAGGGCCTTGGGCGAATCGAACGGATCTTCGCCGGTTTCCTTGGCCGCCACGCCTTCCAGGGTGGTGAACGGCGTGTAGTTCACCCCGTCCTTGCCGTAGCCCATGACGTTGCCGAAGGTGATGCGCAGCGACAGGTTGGCGTCCGGGTAGACGAATTCGCCCTTGCTCTTCTTGTAGTCGGCCACGGCCTGCAGGTAGGCCGGGCGGGCCAGCAGCGATTCGCCTTCGCGGGTCTTCTTCTGCTCTTCCTGCTTCAACAGGGCCGGCATGGTTGCCACGGCGTACTGGATGACCGGGTCGGTGCTGGCTTCGAAGGCGGCGCGGTCGGCCTTGAACCAGGTCAGGCGCTCGTCCAGGCTGCCCAGCTTGGTGGCGGACAGTTTCCTGACCAGGCCGTCCACGGCGGCCGCATCGCTGCCGGCCAGCCACTGGTTCAGCACTTCATTGGTGCGCTGGGCCGGCGGCAGGGCCACGTACTGGGTCAGCCAGTACTGCTGCAGCTGCTGGTCCATGCCCGCCACGTAACGGCGGTCCATCTGGCGCAGGCTGCCTTCGATGGTCGGCAGGTCGCGTTCCTGGTAGCCGGCTTCACGCTCGGCATCGGGCTTGGCGCGCTCGATCGACAGGCGGTACAGGGCCAGCGCCGCGCCGACGGCGGAGGTGGTGTTGAACTGGGCCACGAACAGGTCGCGCTCGCGGGTGGATTTGCTGGTATCGAGGTGCTTGACCAGCTGCGCGTGCGCGGCCAGCGCCGGCTTGCCGGCCGCGCCCTGCTTCTTCAGCCAGGCCAGCACTGCAGCCTCTTCGGCCTGCTTCTGGCCGGCCGCGTCGATGCGCTTGAAGCCTTCCAGCTGGCCCACGTAGTTCTTCGCCACGTTGTTCATGCTGGCGGCAGTGGCGGCGTATTTCACCTTCACGTCCGGATCGGCCTTGCCGGCCTTGGCGATCAGGTCCAGCACCGCGTTGTAGTGGCGGGCGATGGTCGGGTAGGTGAAGCTGGCGGTTTCATTGAATTCCGCAGCCAGTGCGTAGCGGTTGGTGCGGCCCGGGTAGCCGGCCACCATGACGAAGTCGTCGGCGCCCAGCGGCTGGTCGGCGAACTTCAGGAAGTGCTTCGGCTGGTACGGCACATTGTCGGCCGAGAACGCGGCCGGCTTGCCGTCCTTGCCCACGTAGGCACGATAGAGCGAGAAATCGCCGGTGTGGCGCGGCCACATCCAGTTGTCGACGTCGCCGCCGAACTTGCCGACGCTGCCCGGGGGCGCGTAGACCAGGCGCACGTCCTTGATTTCCATGTTGCGGAACAGGCGGTAGGTGTTGCCGCCGGAGAAGCTGTACAGGCGGCAGCGGAAGCCGGCATCGGCTTCGCAGGCGGCGGTCTGGGCCTTGTCGAACGCTTCCAGCGCGCGGGTGCGGGCCAGCGGGTCCTTGCCGGCCGCGGCGATGGTGGCCTTGGCCTGGTCGGTGACGTCGGTGATCTGGTCGAGCACGAACACGCGTGCGTTCGGGCCGGCGCTCAGCTCGTCCTTCAGGGTCGGCGCGTTGAAGCCGTCCTTGATCAGGTTCTTCTCGGCGGTGGAATTGAGCTGGATGGCGCCGTACGCGCAGTGGTGGTTGGTCACCACCAGACCCTGCGGCGAGACGAAGCTGGCGGTGCAGCCACCCAGCGCCACCACCGCGCCCATCGGGTCGCCGGTCAGGTCCGAGATCTGTTCAGGCGACAGCTTCAGGCCGGCCTGCTTCAGCGGCCCGGCGATCTCCGGCAGCTGTTGCGGCACCCACATGCCCTCAGCGGCATGGGCGGCCTGGACCAGCCCAAGGCTGGCGACGACGGAGAAAGCGAGCAGGTTCGAGCGCATGAGCGGCCCCTGGTGAAAGAACCGCCGATTGTAGCCGGGTCCCCCGCCTGCCCTGTCGGCCGAAAGTCACGACCGCACCGCAACATGCCCAAGCCCCTGCCGGCCCTATAATTCCGCCTTTCCCCCCAGACGAGTTCCACCCCGATGGCGCAGCAAACAATGAAGGCCTTGGTCAAGCGTGAAGCCGCCAAGGGCATCTGGCTCGAAGAAGTGCCGGTGCCGGTGCCGGGCCCGAATGAGGTCCTGATCAAGCTGGAAAAGACCGCCATCTGCGGTACCGACCTGCATATCTACCTGTGGGACGAATGGAGCCAGCGCACGATCAAGCCGGGCCTGACCATCGGCCATGAGTTCGTCGGCCGCATCGCGGAGATCGGCCCGGGCGTGACCGGCTACGAGATCGGCCAGCGCGTGTCGGCCGAAGGCCATATCGTCTGCGGCCATTGCCGCAACTGCCGCGGCGGCCGCCCGCACCTGTGCCCGAACACGGTGGGCATCGGCGTGAACGTCAACGGCGCCTTCGCCGAATACATGGTGATGCCGGCCAGCAACCTGTGGCCGATCCCCGACCAGATCCCGTCGGAGCTGGCGGCATTCTTCGACCCGTACGGCAATGCCGCGCACTGTGCGCTGGAATTCGATGTGATCGGCGAAGACGTGCTGATCACCGGTGCCGGTCCGATCGGCATCATCGCCGCGGGCATCTGCAAGCACATCGGTGCGCGCAACGTGGTGGTGACCGACGTCAACGACTTCCGCCTCAAGCTGGCCGCCGACATGGGCGCCACCCGCGTGGTCAACGTGGCCAACACCTCGCTGAAGGACGTGATGAATGAACTGCACATGGAGGGCTTCGACGTGGGCCTGGAAATGAGCGGCAACCCGCGCGCGTTCAACGACATGCTCGACTGCATGTACCACGGCGGCAAGATCGCCATGCTCGGCATCATGCCCCGGGGCGCGGGCTGCGACTGGGACAAGATCATCTTCAAGGGCCTGACCGTGCAGGGCATCTACGGCCGCAAGATGTACGAGACCTGGTACAAGATGACGCAGCTGGTGCTGTCCGGCTTCCCGCTCGGCAAGGTGATGACGCACCAGTTGCCGATCGACGAGTTCCAGAAGGGCTTCGACCTGATGGAACAGGGCAAGGCCGGCAAGGTGGTGTTGAGCTGGAATTGATTGCGCGTGTCACGACCAACGGTCGTGACCTACCGGTTGCGCCGTGTCACGACCAACGGTCGTGACCTGCCGGTTGCGCCGTGTCACGACCAACGGTCGTGACCTGCCGGTTGCGCCGTGTCACGACCAACGGTCGTGACCTGCCGGGCGTGGCAACACCATGGCGGTAGGTACCGACCGTTGGTCGGTACGAAAAAGGCACCCATCGGGTGCCTTTTTCTTTGGCCGCCAAACGCGCGTTATTGCCCGACGGCGACCGTGAACACCACGCGGTTGTCGGCCAGCTTGCCGCTGTTGTCGCGGCCGTTGCCGTCGGTACCGTAGTAGCCCAGGCCCAGGGTGAACAGGCCCCAGCTGCGGTTCACGCCGATGTTCCAGTCGGTGTAATCCTGCGCGACGCCGTCCTCGAACGTGCTGCGGCCCACGTTGGCGGTCAGGTTGAAGTCGTTCGGCAGCGCCCACTCGGTACCGGCCGCGAAGTACCAGCCGTCGGTATCGGTGTTCCAGACATCATTGGTGTAGGCCACGGTGACGTTGTAATGCTCGGCGAAGCTGGTCTTGGTGATCAGCTCGGTATATGCCAGCTCGCTCGACCCCGGATAGCTGTAGTGGTTCAGCATCACGTCGAAATTGACGCTGTCGCTGACGTCCACGCCATAGCCGATGAAATAATCGACTTCGGCGTCCGGGCCGCCATCACCGAAATCCACGCCCGAGCCCCACACACCGGCGTACAGGCCCACCGGCGAGGTATAGGTGAAGCCCGCCTGCAAGGTCGGGTCTTCATCGGTCTGCGAGACCCCGCGGAACACATAGTCGGACACGCCGGTGACGTTCCAGCTGAAGGGCGATTCGGCCTCGTCCTGGGCGCTGGCGGCAAACGGGACAAGCAAGGCGGCGCAGAGCACAGCGGCGGCGGTACGCGTAGCGTGGTTCATGCGGGTCTCTCCGGGGCGTGGGGGCGGATGCAGCGGGGTTTACGGTTTTTTAACCTGATTGATATTGCGATGCAACAATCACATCCGCAACCGTTTCCGGGCCGGGCCGATGCAGCGGGGGGAAACGCCCCCTGCCCGGCCCCGGCAGGTAAAATCCCGGTTTTCCCGTACCGATGACCGCCTGCCATGACCGACGCCACGAACGCCCCGCTGACCCGGCACTACGTTGAAGAACTGGAGGCGATCCGCGCCCAGGGCCTGTTCAAGTCCGAGCGCGTCATCACCAGCCCGCAGTCGGCCGAGATCACCCTGGACGACGGCCGCACGGTGCTGAACTTCTGCGCCAACAACTACCTGGGCCTGGCCGACCACCCGGACCTGATCCAGGCGGCCAAGGACGCGCTGGACAGCCACGGCTTCGGCATGGCCTCGGTGCGCTTCATCTGCGGCACCCAGGACCTGCACAAGCAGCTGGAGCAGCAGATCGCCGGCTTCTTCGGCAAGCAGGACACCATCCTGTACGCGGCCTGCTTCGACGCCAACGGCGGCCTGTTCGAGCCGCTGCTGGGCGAGAACGACGCCATCATTTCCGACGCGCTCAACCACGCCTCGATCATCGACGGCGTGCGCCTGTGCAAGGCCAAGCGCTTCCGCTACGCCAACTGCGACATGGCCGACCTGGAAGCCCAGCTGCAGGCGGCCGATGCGGCCGGATGCCGCACCAAGCTGATCACCACCGACGGCGTGTTTTCGATGGACGGCTTCATCGCGCCGCTGGACGAGATCACCGCACTGGCGAAGAAGTACAACGCACTGGTGCATATCGACGAATGCCACGCCACCGGCTTCCTGGGCGCCACCGGCCGCGGCTCGGCCGAGGTCAAGGGCGTGCTGGAGAAGATCGACATCATCACCGGCACCCTGGGCAAGGCCATGGGCGGCGCCCTGGGCGGCTTCACCACCGCCAGCGCCGAGGTGATCGAACTGCTGCGCCAGCGTTCGCGTCCGTACCTGTTCTCCAACTCGCTGCCGCCGCACGTGGTGGCCGCCGGCATCAAGGCCTTCGACATGCTGGCCGCCGCAGACGACCTGCGGACCACGCTGCAGGAAAACACCGCGTATTTCCGCGAGAAGATGACCGCCGCCGGCTTCGACGTGAAGCCGGGCGTGCACCCGATCAGCCCGGTGATGCTGTACGACGCGCCGCTGGCGCAGAAATTCGCCGAGCGCCTGCTGGAAGAAGGCATCTACGCGATCGGTTTCTTCTTCCCGGTGGTGCCCAAGGGTCAGGCCCGCATCCGTACCCAGATCAGCGCCGCACACACGCGCCAGCACCTGGACCGCGCGATCGATGCCTTCACCCGCATCGGCGTGGAACTGGGCGTGATCAAGGGCTGATGCCGGGGGGGCGAAATGCCCCCCAACCCGCACGTTTCCGCCAGGAGCAGCCGACTGACAGTCGGCGCTACTTCTTCTTTTTGTCCTTCTGCGTTTCCTTGCTGGCCACTACCACCGGCTTGGCAGCCGCGGCCGCATTCGGATTGCCCTTGGCCACGCGGATGCCATTGGCCTTCATCCAGGCGTCGAACTCGTCGGCGCTCATGCGCTTGTCGCCATCGCTCATGTGGAAGCGATAGGCGCCGCGGCCATCGCGCTCGGAGGCCGGCAACTGCACCTCGACGACCTTGTCGGTCACCGGCGGCGGGGTCTTGGCCGCCTGTTTATGGCCGCCGCAGGCGCTGAGCAGCAGGGCCGGCAGCAACAGGCAGGCGCCCCCCAGCAGTGGGCGGCAATGGATCAGGGTTTGCATGACACTTCTCCCGGTAGTGGTCAGTCAGTAAGCGACAGGCCCTCCCTTGCCCGGTGGTGTGCCCGCTCCCCGGCAGGCCACGCACTACGATGCGACCACGGCGTTTCCCGCCGTGGGGTACAGCAGTTCCAGGTCCTGCGGCTGCAGCTCGCGCCAGGCGCCCTTGGCCAGCGTCCCCAGTGCCAAGTGGCCGATCCCTACCCTGACCAAACGTAGAACGTTGATCTGCAGGGCCGCCAGCAGCCGTCGGATATGCCGGTTGCGGCCTTCATCCAGCACCACTTCCAGCCAGGCAGTCTTTTCCCCGCTGCGCAGCAGGCGCACCTGGCGCGCGCGCAGCCGTTGGCCCTGGTCCTCGACGCCGGCACACAGCGCGGCCAGCTGGGCCGCATCGGGAATGACGTCCACCTGCACGTGGTAGGTCTTGTCCGGTCCGGTATCGGGGTCGGTCAGGCGCGCTGCCCATTCGGGATCGTTGCTGAACAGCAGCAGGCCCTCGCTGGCCTTGTCCAACCGCCCGACAGGGGCCAGCCACGGCAGACCGGCGCCATCGAAACAGCGGTACACGGTGTCGCGTCCCTGCTCGTCCTGCGCGGTGGTGACCAGGCCGCGTGGCTTGTTGAGCATCAGGTGGATACGTCGCGCGCCGCCCAGCGGCTGGCCATCGACGCGCACCACGCGGCGGCCGTCGACGATAGGGAATTCAGGGTTGTTGATGGTGCGGCCGTCGACCGTGACCCGGCCATCGGCGATCCAGCGCGCGGCTTCGGCTCGCGAACACAGGCCGGCCTTGGACAGCACGCGTGCCAGTCCATGGCGGGGTGCCGCTGCGGCAGCCGCGGGCGGACGGACCGGGGCGGCCGCACGCCGCGGGTCGCGGCGTGGTCGCTGGTCAGGCGCTGCGGGGGGCCGACGGGTGCGCATCGGTCGCAGCGCGCGGGTCTTACTTCTTGCCGTCCGGCTTGGTTTCAGCCGGAACGGTGGCCGCCGGGGCCGGTGCAGCGGCAGCGGCCGGCGCCGGGCGTGCCTTGACCACGCGCACGCCCTTGGCCTTCATCCAGGCGTCGAACTCCTCGGCGGTCATGCGCTTGCCGTTCTGGCTCATGTCGAAGCGCCACGGCGTGTTGTCGAATTCGGTCTGCGGCTTGTACGCGGCCGGATCGTTGGGCTTCACCGCCGGGGCGCCGGGCATCGCCTTGGCGACGTTCTGGCAGCCATCGATGCGCAGGCGCTGCAGCACGCGGTCCAGCGACTGCTGCTGGTCGAAATTGGAACTCAGCACGCCGGCAGGCATGCCCAGTTGCACGTTGCGGATGTACAGCTCGTTGGCCACCGGCGCGATCGCGGTAGCCGGCAACGGAAGCGGCGCCACGCTGGTGGCCGATGCCGAGCAATCCACGGCTGCGTAAGCGGTGGGAACCAGGGCCAGGCCGAGTGCGGCGGCCAGTGCGATACGCAGCATGGGATGCATCCAGGAGAGAGGGCGACGCAGCGAGTTTAACAGCGCCACAACGGCTTTCAAGATCCCACATTCAATGAATACGGCAACTGGTTGGTTTTATTGTCGATTTCATGTTCGAAGCAAAAAAAAGGGCCCGGCGATGCCGGGCCCTTTCCTGAGACTGTGTTCCGGAACGATCAGTTCTGGACGTTCAGCTCGGTACGACGGTTCTTCGCACGACCTTCCGGGTTGTCCGAACCATCCGGGTTGGTGTTCGGCGCAATCGGACGGCTCTCGCCGTAGCCGATCGGACCCACCAGACGGCTGGCGGCAATACCGTTCGAGGTCAGGTAGTTGTACACGGCGGTAGCACGACGCTCGGACAGCTTCTGGTTGTACTCGTCGGTGCCCTTCGAGTCGGTGTGGCCAGCCACTTCGACGCGCAGATCCGGGTAGCGGCTCAGGATCTGGGTCGCTTCGGACAGGATCGCCACGGCGTCCGGACGCAGGTTCGACTTGTCGAAGTCGAAGTTGACGCCCTTCAGGTCGATGGAGACCGGCACCGGGCAACCGTCCGGACCGATGGTCTGACCCGGCTGCGAATCCGGGCACTTGTCGTCGCAGTTGTTGACGCCGTCGCCGTCGTCATCCAGGTCGGCGCAGCTCGGCGCGGCCGGAGCCGGAGCCGGAACAGCGGCGACCGGAGGCGGGCCCAGCGGGATCACGACGCCGACCGAGGCCAGCACGTCGCCGAACCAGCTTTCGTCCGGAGCAGCAACGCTCTGGTCGTCGAAGTCACCGCGGTAGGCCACTTCGGCGCGGACTGCAACGCGCTTGTCGAAGGTGGTCTGCAGGCCGACGCCGACCTTGGCGGCGAAGTTGCCGTCCTTGCGCTCACCCGGGCTGTCCACCGACGGGAAGTTGTCGTATTCCTCTTCCGACCGCTGGTAGCCCAGGCCCATCAGCAGGTACGGGTTCCAGCCACGGCCTTCCTGGATGAAGTGGTAGCGGGCGTCGAACGACGCGCCGTACTGGCTCCAGTTCAGGTCCTGGTTGTCATCGAAGTTCGGGTTCTGGTAGTTCATCTCGAAGTCGAGCGACCAGTTCGGGCTGACGAACTTACCCAGACCCAGGGTCACGAACGGAGCATCGTTGGTCAGACGATCGCTATCCTGGAAGTTGAAGCCGGCCGAACCGGTCAGGTACCAGCGGTCATCATACTGCGACTGCGCGGAGGCTGCCTGGGCGAAAGCCAGGCCGCCCAGCAGCGCAGCAGTGAGGATCTTCTTGTTCATGTAATACAGCTCCTATTTCGGGGGTATGAAACCGGTAGAGGCATGGGCCAGCACTACTGCGTCGTTGAAGACTGCCGATTCAGCACGCCACCGCCGCGAACATTATGCTCAGGGGAGTGAAGGCGATGTTAACGGTCACGTAACATGTGAAATCGACCGCCAGACCTCCACCGGTCCAGCTGGAGGCACCCTATACAGGTTGGTGAATTTCCGCAAGAGCCAACAATGGCAAGGGTTTTAGCCACTTTCCCAAAGAATTCAACGGCTCGCTACAGTATTTGATGCAAATACACGCCGTGACGCGATTCAGCTCAAAAACAGGTTTGAAAACGTCTCTATGATGAACGGGATTCACTTCCCAGGAGCCGATATGAACGCCGTAGGCCTGACCCGCTACCTGCCCATCGACGATCCGGATGCACTGCTCGACCTGACGCTTCCTGAACCGGGCGCGCCGCAGGGACACGACCTGCTGGTACGCGTTCAGGCGGTTTCGGTGAATCCGGTGGATACCAAACAGCGCGCTGCGCGCGCCGGCGAGGTTTCGCCGCCGCGCATCCTCGGCTTCGATGCCGCCGGTACGGTTGAAGCGGTCGGCCCGCAGGTCACGGCGTTCGCGTCGGGCGACGAGGTGTACTACGCCGGCGACGTGACCCGGCCCGGGAGCAATGCGCAGCTGCAGTGGGTGGACGAGCGCATCGTCGGGCGCAAACCCACCACGCTGGATTTCGCTGAGGCTGCAGCGCTGCCGTTGACGGTATTGACCGCGTGGGAGCTGCTGTTCGACCGCATGCCGTTGCACTTCGACGACGCGCGTCATGTCGGCCAGACCCTGCTGGTGATCGGCGGGGCCGGAGGCGTAGGGTCGATCGCCATCCAGCTGGCGCGGCATGCCGGCTTCACCGTGGTGGCCACCGCCTCGCGCGATGCGTCTGCCGAATGGTGCCTGCGGATGGGGGCCGACCATGTGGTCGACCATCGTCAGCCGCTGCCGGAACAACTGCAGGCGCTGGGTATCGCGCAGGTCGAGGTGGCGCTGAACCTGGCCGACACCGACCACTACTGGGAAGTGCTGGGAGACCTGCTCGCCCCGCAGGGCCATGTCGGGCTGGTGGTGGAGCCGCGCGGGCCGCTGCGGATCGGCGACCCGTACAAAGCCAAGTGCATCGGCATCCATTGGGAATTCATGTTCGCGCGTTCACGTTTCCAGACGGCCGACATGATCGAACAGCACCGCATCCTCAGCCGCGTGGCCAGCCTGGTCGACGCGGGCGAACTGCGCAGCACCGCACACACCTCGCTGGGCACGATCAACGCGCGGAACCTGCGCCAGGCGCATCGCCTGCTGGAAGGGGGCGGGGTGACCGGCAAGCTGGTGCTGTCGGGCTGGGACGCGTGATGTAGCACCCACCTCGGGTCGGCATGGCGCGCGGCCTCCCCTTGCGCACAAGGGCATTCCCGGGCACCCTTTGCGCATCCATACGCAAGCGTATCTTCATGTCGCCAGCCACCGGTTCCGCCGCTTACCCGCACCTGTTCGCCCCGCTCGACCTGGGCTTCACCACCCTGCGCAACCGCGTGCTGATGGGGTCGATGCATACCGGGCTGGAGGATCGCGCGCGCGACTTCCCGCGTCTGGCCGCCTATTTCGCCGAACGCGCGGCCGGCGGGGTCGGCCTGATCGTCACCGGCGGCTACGCGCCCAACGTGGTCGGCTGGCTCAAGCCCTTCGGCGGCAAGCTGTCCTGGCCGTGGGAAGTGGGTCCGCATCGGCAGCTGACCGGGGCGGTACATGCCCATGGCGGCAGGATCTGCCTGCAGCTGCTGCATGCCGGCCGCTACGCCTACCACCCCTTGTCGGTGGCACCGTCGAAACAGAAGGCCCCCATCAATCCGTTCACCCCGCGTGCGTTGTCGGCGCGCGGCGTGGAGCGGCATATCGCCGATTACGCGCGCAGCGCGCGGCTGGCGCGCGAGGCCGGCTATGACGGCGTGGAGGTGATGGGCTCGGAAGGCTACCTGATCAACGAATTCATCGCCCCGCGCACCAACCTGCGCGGCGACCGCTGGGGCGGCGATGCCCATCGGCGCATGCAGTTCGCCGTGGAGATCGTGCGCCGCATCCGCGAAGCCTGCGGACCGGATTTCATCATCATCTATCGGTTGTCGCTGGTGGATCTGGTCGAAGACGGCAGCAATTGGGACGAGATCGTGCAGCAGGCCAAGGCGATTGAAGCGGCCGGCGCCACCCTGATCAATTCCGGCATCGGCTGGCATGAGGCGCGCGTGCCCACCATCGCCACCTCGGTGCCGCGCGCGGCGTTCGCCGGCGTCACGGCCAAGCTCAAGCCGCATGTGCAGGTGCCGCTGATCGCCACCAACCGGATCAACATGCCCGACGTGGCCGAACGCATCCTGGCCGGCGGCGGCGCGGACATGGTGTCGCTGGCGCGCCCGCTGCTGGCGGATCCGGAATGGGCCAACAAGGCGCGCGTCGGACGCGCGCATGCGATCAACACCTGCATTGCGTGCAACCAGGCGTGCCTGGACCACGTGTTCCAGAACAAGACCGCCAGCTGCCTGGTCAATCCGCGTGCGGTGCATGAAACCGAGCTGGTCTACCGCCCTGCCCCCGCTCCGAAAACAATCGCCGTGGTCGGCGCCGGTCCGGCCGGGCTGGCCGCGGCCACCGTGGCCGCCGAACGGGGCCATGCGGTCACCCTGTTCGATGCCGGCAGCGAGATCGGCGGACAGTTCAACGTGGCCAAGCGCATTCCGGGCAAGGAAGAATTCCACGAAACCCTGCGCTACTTCCGCCACCGGCTGGAGGACACCGGGGTCACGGTGAAGCTGGATACGGTCGCCGACGTGGCCACCCTCGCCGGCTTCGACACGGTCGTGGTGGCCACCGGCATCACCCCGCGCCAGGTCGACTTCCCCGGCGCCGACCACCCCAAGGTGGTGACCTATCTGGACGTGCTGCTGGGCAAGGTCCAGGTGGGACCGGAGGCGGCGATCATCGGCGCCGGCGGCATCGGGTTCGACGTGGGCGAATTCCTGGTCCACGACGGCCCGTCGCCGGCGCTGGACCCGGCGCGCTGGATGGCCGAATGGGGCGTGGACCCGACCTTCGAGGCGCGCGGCGCCCTGGCCCGCCCGCAGCCCGAGGCGCCGGCACGGAAGGTGTGGCTGCTGCAGCGCAGCCCGGGCAAGCCCGGCGCGCGGCTGGGCAAGACCACCGGCTGGATCCACCGCGCCACGCTCAAGGCCAAGGGCGTGAAGATGCTCGGCGGCGTGGACTACCTGGGCGTGGACGACAGCGGCCTGCGTATCCGCATTGACGGCCAGGAACAGACCCTGCCGGTCAGCCACGTGGTGATCTGCGCCGGGCAGGAGCCGCGCCGCGACCTGCACGCCGCGTTGCAGGCGGCAGGCGTGGACGCGCACCTGATCGGCGGCGCTGACGTCGCCGCCGAGCTGGACGCCAAGCGCGCCATCGACCAGGGCAGCCGCCTGGCCGCGACTCTTTAAGTTGCGTGCCGGCCAACGGCCGGCGCTACCCTGCACGATTGATTCACCGGTCGGGGCCGGTAGCGCCGGCCGTTGGCCGGCCCCCGTACGGCCCGGGACTGCACCTGAACAGGGCTTCCAGACCCCCTCCCGAAGCTGAATGTCAAGCCTTTCGGTTCAGGATGCGTTGCGAAATCCCCCCCTATCGTGCGCCGACTTTCCCGCTCACCACCCAGTTCGAGTGGGCGTGCGGCCCCCGACGTCTTCGGGTGCCGCTCCCGGGCGGCCCCGATGGCCGCCTCCCCATGACGCCAAGCAGTGCCTTCACGCCCCCGTCCCCACACTCGGACGGAGCAGCCAGGTGCGGCCCATACGGAGCAAGGAGATTTATGAAACTGGCCTGGATACTCTGGCTGTCGCAGTTGTTGCCGCAGCCGGCCGCCGATTCGTTGTGCCTGAGCACGACCGTCTACCTCGAAGCGCGTGACCAGACCCTGCGCGGCCAGCAAGCCGTCGCGGAAGTAGCGTTGCGCCGCCTGGACAGCGGTCTGTGGGGCGACTCGATGTGCAAGGTGGTCACCGCACGCAAGCAGTTCGCACCGACCATCGTCGCCCCCGGCACCCAGCTGGGCAACAGCGACGCCTGGGAAGAAGCCATGACCGTGGCCTTCGACGCCGAACGCAACTGGGCGCTGCCGGTCGGCGAACGCAAGGAGATCGTGCCGGGCGCCAGCCACTTCGCCGCGCTGTCGATCGCCAGCCCGAGCTGGCGCAATGCCTACCAGGTGGCCACCATCGGCGACCACACGTTCTACCGCGTGCAGAAACTCAAGCCACGCGCGTCGTAACGGTCTGTTACGGGCATACCGTTGAGGATGCGGGGCCGGCTCTGGAATAGTGTGCCGTTGCCCAACCATCCATCTTCACGGAGTTCCGCATGAAGCTGTACAGCAAGCCCGGTGCCTGTTCCACCGCCGACCATATCGCCCTGCAGTGGACCGGCCAGCCGTTCGACGTGGAACTGCTCGACAAGGACACGATGAAGGCGCCGGCCTACCTGGCGATCAATCCGAGCGGCGCGGTGCCGGCCATCGTCGACGGCAGCTTCGTGCTGACCCAGAACGCGGCGATCATGGGCTATATCGCCGACAGCTATCCCCAGGCCGGCCTGGCCGGCGACGGCAGCCCGCAGCAGCGCGCCGAAGCCAACCGCTGGCTGGCCTTCGTCAATTCGGACCTGCATCCCGCATTCACTCCGCTGTTCGGGCCGGGCCGCTTCATCGGCGACGAAGCCCAGTACGACGCGGTGCGCGATTCGGCGCGCAAGCGCCTGCGCGGCCTGTACGAAACCGCCAACCGCCAGCTCGCCGACAAGCCCTGGCTGGCCGGCTTCCGCAGTTACGCCGACCCGTACCTCTACATCACCCTGCGCTGGGCGGCGGGCGCGAAGATCGACCTGAGCGGCCTGGACAACCTGGCTGCATTCAAGACCCGCATGGAAGCCGATGCCGGCGTGCAGGCGGCCCTGAAGGCCGAAGGCCTGCATTGAGAGTGGCGTAGCGCCGGGCTCTGCCCGGCCTGCGCTTCGTCGGACAGCGCGCAGCCACGCAGGGCGTGGCCCTACGTTTTCCCCGTGGTGGTCAGACGGCTTCGGGCTGGCCGGTCAGCAGCGCGCGGGTCTCTTCGAGCCAGCGATTGGCCAGCGCCGGGCTCTTGGCCTTGGACACGGCGGCGGCCATTTCCGGCCACAGCTTCTCCAGCCCCGCCGCGTCGGTGCAGCGTTCGATCTTGAGCTGCATGAAATAGCCCTTCAGGCCCAGGTGCCTGCGCACCGATTCGCTCATCCAGTCGTACAACTGCTTGTAGAGCGCGGGGTCCTGTTCGCGCCCGGCCGTCAGCGCACGCGGTGCCGCCGGCGCCAGCGCACCGCCGACGATTTCGATCAGCCCCATCTCCTGCAGCTGTGCCAGCGCGTCGTCCGGCGCGCGCAGCCCCGGCAGCATCGCGGTCAATTCATTGTCGTCGCGCTGACCATCGACCATCAGCAGAATGGAGCGCAGCCCCGGCAGCAGCCGGCGCGCGCGGTCTTCGATTTCCTGACGGCCAGCGGCCGTCTTGGCATGGATGTACGCCATGTGTTTCCCCCTGTCACGTGGTCCCCCTGCACGCAGTGCTCCCGTATTCAACGGCAACCCCGCGCCCCCCTTTGCGCTCGTCCAGGATCCCGACCCCGCCGCACGCGCCATCCCCGGCGCGTCACGCAGCATGCAGGCCCCCCGCCACGGTCACCCCCGCAGCTTACCCGAGGTCTTCCCCGCCGGATAATGCGGCGCAACAAACGGCATGCCATCCCGCATCCGTAGCGCCAACGTCCGGCACCAAACGGCATCCGGTGTCGCATCGGACACGTAAACCGGACCCGGGCGCAAGAATGAGACGTCGGACATCCCGGCGGCGACGCCATAAGGGCTAGCCTTTGCCTCCCGATCCGGGATGACAAGAAGTGATGCGCGGTTCAATGAACGACGCTCTCCGACGCACCATCCAGGTCAGGACCTGTCCGATGAGGCTTCCAGCTCCGCTTTTGGCGAATTGGCTTCTTTGTAGAATGAGCAAGCGGCACCCCGTACGTCGGCTCTCGCCACCGTTCCCGCTCGCCCTCGCTGTCAATGCAATCAGCTTTCTCGCTACTTGGGGAATTCTCGCGGCAGGATGGATGCTGGTCGGCTCCGATCACTCACTGGCGTTCATCTCGGCCAGTACGATCGGCGGTTCATTGCTGTACGGCACCATGGTGGCTGCGGCCAGGCCCACGTCCTAGCCACGCCACATCGGCCGCCTCGCAGCATCGGTGTTGCGCGCGCCCTTCAGCGCCCCAGCGCGCGCCGGATCTCGTCGAGTGCGCCGGGATCGTCCAGCGTGGACAGGTCGCCCGGGTCGCGCTGTTCCGCCAGTGCCTGCAGCGAGCGTCGCAGCAGCTTGCCCGAGCGGGTCTTGGGCAGGGCGTTGACCAGGTGGATGTGCGCGGGGCGGGCCACGGCGCCGAGGGTCTCGGTCACGCGCTTCATCATCTCGGCGACCACCGCGCTGCCATCGCCGTCCACGGCCTGCTTGAGGGTGACGAACACCAGCGGCACCTGGCCCTTGAGCTCGTCCTTGACCCCGATGACCGCCGCTTCGGCCACCAGCGGGTGGCCGGCGATGCATTCCTCGATTTCGCGCGTGCCGAGCCGGTGCCCGGCCACGTTGATCACGTCGTCGGTGCGGCCGAGGATGAAGGTATAGCCGTCCTCGTCGCGGATCGCCCAGTCCAGCGAGCTGTACAGCAGTTCCCTGAAGTGGCTGAAGTAGCTCTGCAGGAAGCGCGCGTCGTCGTTCCACACCGTGCTCATGCAGCCCGGCGGCAGCGGCGGCACCATCACCAGCACGCCCTTCTGCCCAGGCTGCACTTCCTCTCCGGTGTTTTCGTCGATCACCTTCATGCGGTAACCGAGGTTGGGGAAACCGGGCGAGCGGAAGCGGACCGGCTTGAGGTCCACGCCGGGCAGCAGGGTCAGTGCCGGCCAACCGGTTTCGGTCTGCCAGTAGTTGTCGATGATCGGCTTGCCCAGCGCATCGTTGATCCAGTGCGCGGTGGGTTCGTCGAGCGGCTCTCCGGCCAGGAACACGTATTTCAGTGCGGCCAGGTCGTGGCGCTTGATGAAGTCGGCGTCGTGCTTTTTCAGGACGCGGATTGCGGTGGGCGAAGAGAACAACGTGCGCACGCCGTACTGCTCGCACAGCGCCCACCAGATGCCCGGATCAGGATGGGTCGGCAGGCCCTCGTACAGCAGCGAGGTGCAGCCGCCGATCAGCGGGCCGTACACGTTGTAGGAATGCCCCACCGCCCAGCCCACGTCCGAGGTGGAGAACATCACCTGGCCGGGTCTGCAGTCGAACACGGTCTCCATCGACTGCGCCATCGCCACCGCATAGCCGCCGACATCGCGCTGCACGCCCTTGGGCTTGCCGGTGGTGCCGGAGGTGTAGAGCAGGTAGCTGGGTTCGCTCGATTCCAGCCACACCACCGGCACGTCCTGGTCGCCCACTTCCTCACGCAGCGTGGCGTAGTCCACGTCCCGCCCCGGCACCTTCGGCTCGGCCGGATCCAGGCCGCGCGAGACGATCAGCACGTGCGGCGGCGGCGACTGCGCTTCGGCGCAGGCCGCGTCGACCATGGCCTTGTACGGAATCACCTTGCCTCCACGCTTGCCCGCGTCGGCGGCGATCAGCAGCTTCGGGGCGGCATCATCGATGCGCAGCGCCAGGTTGTGCGCGGCGAATCCGCCGAACACCACCGAATGGATCGCGCCGATGCGCGCGCAGGCCAGCATCGCGAACACGGCCTCGGCCATGTTCGGCATGTAGATGACCACGCGGTCGCCGCGCTGCACGTCCAGCCGCTGCAACACCGCGGCAAAGGCGTTGACCTCGCGGTAAAGCTCCCGGTAGGTGATCTCGCGGGTGACGTTGGTTTCGGTGGAGATCGCCACCAGGGCAAGCTGGTCCGGGCGCTCGACCAGGTGGCGGTCGACCGCGTTGTAGCAGAGGTTGGTCTGGCCACCGACGTACCAGCGCCGGAACGGCGGGTTGCTGTAGTCCAGCACCTGCTGGGGCGGAACATGCCAGTAGATGCGGTGCGCTTCCTCCGCCCAGAAGGCTTCGGGTTCCTCGATCGAACGGCGGTAGACCTCTTCGTACTGCATGCCAGCCCTCCCAGACAAAGCCATGGGTTCGAGCATAGTCCGATGCCGGGCGGCGGGCCGTCCGACCTTGGTCGTACGCGCCGGCGTGGCCTAGAACGGCACCGTCGAGTCGAAGCGCATGGCCTGCCCGCTCCGCGGATGGGCGAACTGCAGGCGGCACGCATGCAGGTGCACGCGCGCGGCCGGCGCCGCCCCGTACAGCACGTCGCCCACGATCGGATGGCCCAGGCTGGCCATGTGCAGGCGCAACTGGTGGCTGCGCCCGGTGACCGGTTCCAGCTCCACCCGGGTGCGCCGGCTGTCGAGATCACGGGCCAGTACCTGCCAGCGGGTCAGGGCCGGCTTGCCGGCGTCCAGGTCCACGCGCTGCTTCGGGCGGTTCGGCCAGTCGACGATCAAAGGCAGGTCGACCTCGCCCGCGTCGGCCTCCAGCAGACCCTCCACCACCGCCAGGTAGCGCTTGCCGACCTGGCGCTGCTGGAACTGCACCGACAGCGCGGCTTCGTTGGGCTTGCCGCGTGCATGCAGCAGCAACCCGGAGGTGACCTGGTCGAGCCGGTGCACGGTGAGTGCGTCGGGATACAGCGCCTGCAGGCGGGTGATGACGCAGTCCTGGTTTTCCGGGAGGCGACCGGGAACGGACAGCAGGCCGGCGGGCTTTTCCGCGACCAGCAGCGCGTCGTCGATGTAATGCAGCTGGATCATGGCGCCATGGTATGCCGGATACGAAAACGGGGACGCCGAAGCGTCCCCGTTTCGCGTATCGACCAACGGTCGATACCTACCTTGGTGCGTTTCGGCCAACGGTCGATACCTACCCTGGTGCGTATCGGCCAACGGTCGATACCTACCCTGGTGCGTATCGGCCAACGGTCGATACCTGCCGCGGTAGGCGATGACCGTTGGTCATCGCACGCGATCAGCCCAGCAGGTGGGCGACGCCGGCGCGCTCTTCTTCCAGCTCGGCCAGGGTCTTGTCGATGTACTTCTGGCTGAAGTCGTCGACCCGCAGGTCCTTGACCAGGGTGTACTCACCGTTCTCGGTGGTGACCGCGAAGCCGAAGATCACGCCTTCCGGAATGCCGTAGGAACCGTCGGACGGCACGCCCATGGTGACCCACTTGCCGTTGCTGCCCAGCACCCAGTCGCGCACATGGTCGATGGCGGCATTGGCGGCCGAGGCAGCCGAGGACGAACCACGGGCTTCGATGATCGCCGCGCCGCGCTTGCCCACGGTCGGGATGAAGGTGTTGGCGTTCCATTCCTGGTCGTTGATCGCCTCGGCAATCGACGCACCGTCGGCGGTGGCGAAGCGGTAGTCCGGGTACATGGTCGGGCTGTGGTTGCCCCACACCACCAGCTTTTCCATGCCACCGACCGGCTTGCCCAGCTTGGACGACAGCTGGCTCAGCGCACGGTTGTGGTCCAGGCGCAGCATGGCGGTGAAGTTGCGCGGGTTCAGGTCCGGCGCCGACTTCATGGCGATGTAGGCATTGGTGTTGGCCGGATTGCCGACGACCAGCACCTTCACGTTGCGGCTGGCCACCTTGTTCAGCGCCGCGCCCTGCGCGGTGAAGATCTTGGCGTTTTCCAGCAGCAGGTCCTTGCGCTCCATGCCCGGGCCGCGCGGACGCGCGCCGACCAGCAGGGCGATGTCGGCATCCTTGAATGCCACTTCGGCGTCATCGGTACCGACCATGCCGGCCAGCAGCGGGAATGCGCAGTCTTCCAGTTCCATCATCACGCCGCGCAGCGCGGCCTGGGCCTTGTCGACCGGCAGCTCGAGCAGCTGCAGGATGACCGGCTGGTCCTTGCCCAGCATTTCGCCGGAGGCGATGCGGAACAGCAGGGCGTAGCCGATCTGGCCGGCGGCGCCGGTCACGGCAACACGAACAGGTGCTTTCATGGGGATTTCCTCTGCTAAGAAGCGGTGTTGGAGTGGCCACCGGGCGGGGAGAGACCTGGCGGGGCGGCCGTAAACGCGAAACGGCCTCCCGTCGAGGGAGGCCGTTGTAGGGGAATTACTTGGCCGGGATCAGCGCGTTCCACTCGGCCACGCGCTCGGCCTGGGCGGCCAGCACCGCGTCGGTGTCGCCTTCCAGGGTGATCGAATGGATCACGTCGCCCTGCTTGACCGAATCAACGATCGCCTGGCCTTCCAGGACCTGGCCGAACACGGTGTGCTTGCCGTCCAGCCAGTCGGTCTTGATGTGGGTGATGAAGAACTGGCTGCCATTGGTGTTCGGGCCGGCATTGGCCATCGACAGCGAGCCGATCTGGTGCTTCACGCCGTTCTTCTCGTCTTCGAACTTGTAGCCCGGGCCGCCGGTGCCACGGCCCTGCGGGCAGCCGCCCTGGATCATGAAGTCCGGGATGACGCGGTGGAAGATCAGACCGTCATAGAAACCCTTCTGGACCAGGTTCACGAAGTTGGCGACGGTCAGCGGCGCCTCGTCGGCAAGCAGCTTGACCTTGATCGGGCCCTGGGTGGTGTCGAAAGTGGCGATGAGGGACATGTGGATCCTTGATATTCGGGGGGTGTCGTCAGCCCATAAGGATACACCGCAGGGCCGCGCCGGGCCCGCCTGACCATGGTCGAACCCACCCGGTAGCGCCGGCCGTTGGCCGGCCCTCAGGTAGCCTCGGGCCACCCGGCAGCAGGGATTACCTGAATGGGCGAAAGGGACTTTTCGCGTTTGGTCATGTTGGCCGTATAATGTTGGACTTCTTTTTCCAAATCCGGCGCCGACTGGCCCCCTTTCGCATGTCTATCGAAAATCTTCGCAACATCGCCATCGTCGCCCACGTCGACCACGGTAAGACCACCCTTGTCGACCAGCTGCTCAAGCAGTCCGGCACCCTCTCCGAGCGCACCGTGCTCGCCGAGCGCGTGATGGACAGCAACGACCAGGAAAAGGAACGTGGCATCACGATCCTGGCCAAGAACACGGCCATCACCTGGGAAGACAAGAAGACCGGCATCAAGAACCGGATCAACATCGTCGACACCCCCGGACACGCCGACTTCGGTGGCGAAGTGGAGCGCGTGCTGTCGATGGTCGACACCGTGCTGATCCTCGTCGATGCGATGGACGGCCCGATGCCGCAGACCCGCTTCGTGACCCAGAAGGCCTTCGCGATGGGCTTCAAGCCGATCGTGGTGGTCAACAAGGTCGACCGCCCGGGCTCGCGTCCGGACTGGGTGATCGACCAGGTGTTCGACCTGTTCGACAAGCTCGGCGCCACCAATGAGCAGCTCGACTTCCCGATCGTGTACGCCTCGGCCCTGAACGGCTACGCCGGCCTGGAAGACACCGTGCGCGACGGCGACATGACCCCGCTGTACGAAGCGATCATGCAGCACGCGCCGAAGCCGGAAGTCGACCCGGAAGGCCCGTTCCAGATGCGCATCAGCCAGCTGGACTACAACAACTTCGTGGGCGTGATCGGCATCGGCCGCGTCCAGCGCGGCACCCTGAAGAAGAACATGCAGGTCGCGGTGATCGACCGTGAAGGCAAGAAGCGCAACGGCAAGGTCGCGCAGGTGCTGGGCTTCCTGGGCCTGGAGCGGATCGAGCAGGACAGCGCCGAAGCCGGCGACATCGTGGCCATCTCGGGCATTCCGGAGCTGACCATCTCCGACACCCTGTGCCACCCGGATACCCCCGAAGCGCTGCCGGCGCTGACCGTGGACGAGCCGACCATCTCGATGACCTTCCAGGTCAACAACTCGCCGTTCGCCGGCAACAAGGACCTGTCCGGTGGCAAGTTCCTGACCAGCCGCCAGATCAAGGACCGCCTGGACCGCGAACAGGTCCACAACGTGGCCCTGAAGGTGGAACAGCTGGAAGACGCCGACAAGTTCCTGGTCTCCGGCCGTGGCGAACTGCACCTGTCGGTGCTGATCGAGAACATGCGTCGCGAAGGCTATGAGCTGGCCGTGTCGCGCCCGGAAGTGATCATCAAGCAGATCGACGGCCAGGCCATGGAGCCGATCGAGCAGCTGGTGGTGGACATCGAAGAGCAGCACCAGGGCGGCGTGATGGAAAAGCTGGGCACCCGCAAGGGCCAGCTGAAGAACATGGAGTCCGACGGCAAGGGCCGTGTGCGCCTGGAATACCAGATCCCGGCCCGTGGCCTGATCGGCTTCCAGAACGAGTTCAAGACCCTGACCCAGGGCTCGGGCCTGCTGTTCCATGTGTTCGACCACTACGGCCCGAAGGAACAGGGCGCGATCGCCAAGCGCATCAACGGCGTGATGATCGCCAATGCCCCGGGCGCCACCCCGGCCTACTCGCTGGGCCCGCTGCAGGAACGCGGCAAGCTGTTCGCTGCTGAAGGCGACAACGTGTATGAAGGCCAGCTGGTCGGTATCCACTCCAAGGACAACGACCTGACCGTCAACGCGAGCCAGACCCAGCCGCTGTCCAACATGCGCGCGTCGGGCAAGGACGATGCGATCCAGCTGTCGCCGGCGATCAAGTACTCGCTGGAACAGGCCCTGGACTTCATCGAAGACGACGAGCTGGTCGAGATCACCCCGAAGGAGATCCGTCTGCGCAAGAAGTTCCTGACCGAGAGCGACCGCAAGAAGGCCTCGCGCGGCGGTTGATCGGACACCCGTGACCGATACCGCCTACAACCCGGACCCGCACAAGCATCCGGGGCTTCACCTGATCGCCTTGCTGGAAGCCAGCAAGGCGGTCCTGGCGCTGTTGGCTGCGACCGGGCTGGAAGTGCTCGGCCCGCAGCCGCTGCGCGATGGGGTCAATGCCCTGATCCGGCGTTTCAGCCTGGACCCGGATCACGGCACCCTGCCCTCGCTGCTCAACATGATCAGCCCCGATGCCGTCCACCTGGCTGCCGCAGCCATGGTCGCCTACGGCATCCTGCATCTTTTCGAGGCCTGGGGCCTCTGGCGCGCCAAGGCCTGGGCCTCCTGGCTGGGCTGCGTCACCGCCGGCATCTACCTGCCGTTCGACATTTTCGCCATCATCCGACACCCCGGCTGGGCCTCGTGGTCGGTGCTGGTGATCAACCTGATCGTGGTCGGCGTGCTCGCCCGCGACATCCGCAAGCGCCATGGCCTGGTTCCGCCCTCGGCCTGAGAGTTGCCAACCGCGTCGGGCGCTGGTTAGCCTGAGCGCGGGCACCGGGGATACACGGATGCGCGTACCACTCACATCGCTGGCACTGGGCCTGGTCCTGCTGGGCTGCACGCCGTCGCCTGCCCGTCTGTTCAACCAGGCGCACGCGGCCGCCCCGGCCGAAACGCCCTTCCCCTATGCGGAATCCGACATCGTGCAGCTGCAGGCTGCGATGGCGGCCGGCGAGCTGGACAGCGTCACGCTCACCCGCGCCTACCTGGAACGCATCGCCCGGCTGGACCGCGCCGGACCGCGCCTGAATTCGGTGCTGGAGCTCAATCCGGACGCGCTGAAGGAAGCCGCCGCACTGGATGCCGAACGCCGCCGTGGACAGCTGCGCGGCCCCCTGCACGGCATTCCGCTGCTGCTCAAGGACAACATCGGCGCGCGCCCCATGGCGACCAGCGCGGGCGCGCTGGCGCTGACCGGGTTCCGCCCCGACGATGCCTTCCTCGTGACCCGGCTGCGCGCGGCCGGGGCGCTGATCCTGGGCAAGACCAACCTCAGCGAATGGGCCAATTTCCGGTCCAGCGCGTCGGTGTCCGGCTGGAGCGCACGCGGTGGCCAGACCCGCAATCCCTACCGCCTCACTCACAGCCCCTGCGGTTCCAGCAGCGGCAGCGCGGTGGCGGTCTCGGCCAACCTCGCGTCGGCCGCGGTGGGTACCGAAACCGACGGCAGCATCGTCTGCCCGGCAGCCATGAACGGCGTGGTGGGACTCAAGCCCACGGTGGGGCTGGTCAGCCGCGACGGAATCGTGCCGATCTCCTTCAGCCAGGACACTGCCGGCCCGATGACCCGCAGCGTGGCGGACGCCGCCGCCCTGCTGACCGCGATGGCCGGCCGCGACGACGCCGACCCGGCCACCGCGACCATGCCGGGCCGGGCGGTGTACGACTACACCGCGCGCCTGACCGCCGACGGCCTGCGCGGCGCCCGCATCGGGGTGCTGCAGGGCCCGCTGGACCAGCAGCCCGGGGTGGCACCGGCCCTGCAGCACGCAATCGGCGTGCTGCGTGACGCCGGTGCGGTCGTCGTGCCAGTGCAGCTGCCGACCGAGGGCCAGTGGGAGGACGCCGAGCAGGTGGTGCTGCTGCATGAGTTCAAGGCCGGCCTGCAGCGCTACCTGGGGCGGCACCAGGCGCCGGTACGCGACCTGGACGCGATCATTGCCTACAACCGCACCCATGCCGACAAGGAACTGGTGCTGTTCGGCCAGGACCTGATGGAGCGCGCGGCCCAGACCGACGGCCTGGGCAGCCCGGACTACATCGCCGCGCGCACCCGCGCGCGCCGCCTGGCGGGGCCCGAGGGCATCGACGCGGTGCTCAAGGCCGAGCGCCTGGATGCCCTGGTGGCGCCCACCACGGGCGCGGCGTGGCCGATCCGCGCCGGCCAGGGCGACAGCTTTCCGGGTGGCAGCTACAGCGCCGCCGCCGTCGCCGGGTATCCGAGCCTGACCGTGCCCATGGCGCATGTGAACGGACTGCCGCTGGGCTTGCTGTTCATGGGCACCGCCTGGAGCGAGCCCAGGCTGATCGAGCTGGCCTACGACTATGAGCAGCGCACCCGTGCCCGACGGCCCCCGAGGTTCGGACCCGAGGCGTCGTTGCCGTAGTAAAGCGTGCCGACCAACGGTCGGCACCTACCGCATGTCGATCGATGATCGCGCACCGCCGTTGGTCGCCCCGACCGCGTCGATCGCGAACCGCCGTTGGTCGCCGACCCTGTCGGTCGCGCACCGCCGTTGGTCGCCGACCGCGTCGATCGCGAACCGCTGTCGGTCGCCGACCTCGTCGATCGCGAGCTGTCGTTGGTCGCCGACCGCGTCGATTGCGAACCGCCGTTGGTCGCCGACCCTGTCGGTCGTGCACCGCCGTTGGTCGCCGACCGCGTCGACCGCGAACCGCCGTCGGTCGCCGACCTCGTCGATCGCGAACCGCCGTTGGTCGCCGACCCTGTCGGTCGCGAACCGCCGTTGGTCGCCGACCCTGTCGGTCGCGCACCGCCGTTGGTCGCCGACCTCGTCGGTAGCGCACGACCGTTGGTCGTGCGCCGCATCACCGCGCGGGTTCCTCGACCGGCGCCACGGCCGGCGGACCGTCTTCGGCACCCGGCGAACGCACGTCGTCGGCCGGCTGCGAACGCGGACCGCGGGTGGCCGGATCGGGGCGGTCCAGGATCTCCGCGCGCGTGCGGGGCAGCGCCTGCGGATGTTCGCGGGCGAGGAAATCGAGCATGCGTTCGCGTACGATGCATCGCAGGTCGAAGGCGTCGCCGGAGTTGCGGGCGCTGACCAGCAGGCGCACCTGCAGGGTATGTTCGCTGGTTTCGGTCACCTGGGTCACGCACACGCGGCCGTCCCACAGGCTTTCGCCCTTGCAGATGCGCTCGAGCTCGGCACGGATGGCGGTGATCGGGGCGCGGTAATCCAGCCACAGGAAGGCGGTGCCAAGCAGGTCGGCACTGCGCCGGGTCCAGTTCTGGAACGGGTTTTCGATGAACCAGGTCAGTGGCACCACCATGCGCCGCTCATCCCAGATCCGCACCACCACGTAGCTGCTGCCGATCTCTTCGACCCGGCCCCATTCGCCTTCGACGATGACCACGTCATCCAGCCGGATCGGTTGGGTCAGCGCGATCTGCAGGCCGGCGATCAGGTTGCCGAAGACCGGCTTGGCCGCGATGCCGGCCACCAGGCCGATGATGCCGGCCGAGGCCAGCAGTGCGGTGCCGATCTGGCGCACCATCGGGAAGGTGAGCAGCACCATCGAGGCGCCGACCAGGATGATCGCGCCCATCAGGACGCGGCTGAGCACGCGGGTCTGGGTCTGGATGCGACGCGCGGCCAGGTTGTCGGCCACTTCCATCGGGTGATCGCGCAGGATGGCCTGTTCGCCGGCCGCCACGGCCCGCACCAGCAACCAGATGAAGCAGGCGGTCAGGCCGATGTGCAGCAGGCGCAGCGACTGATCGAGCCACCGCCCGTCCAGCGGCGTCGCTTCCAGGGCTGGAATGAGCACCAGCATCGGCAGCGCGAAGGCCAGCGGGCGACTGATCACGCGCGCGATGCGCGCGCGACGGTAGTCACGACCTTTGAGGCGGCGGGTGAGCAACATAAGCGCCCACCATCCGGTGAGACCGATCGCCAGCGCGATCCCAATTGGCCAGAGGTAGGCGGCGGCCATCTGCCAGTCCACGTGCATGCACGCTCCTGTGTTCATCACAAAGGAGCCCTATCGTGCCAAACACGACATGACCGGCATGTAGTGACACGCCATGCGTGTCCTCGGGGTGCCGAACGAGGCCCAGCCACGCAGGGCGTGTCACCACGTTTCGTTCCGGCGCTGCGGGGACACGCAGGGCGTGTCTCTACGGCAGGACCCCAAGGCCTCAGGGGTTCGCACCACCCTGCTTACGCACGATGGCCATGGCGATCTCGAGCGACTGTTCGTAGTTCAGGCGCGGATCCACCGAGGACCGGTAGGCACGCTCCAGGTCACGCTCGGTCAACTCGCGTGCGCCGCCGGTGCACTCGGTGACATCCTCGCCGGTCAGTTCCAGGTGCACGCCGCCCAGGCGCGTACCGGCAGCTGCGTGCAGGTCGAAGGACAGCTCCACTTCGCTGCGCACGTTGTCGAAGCGGCGGGTCTTGAAGCCGTTGCTGGTGCTCTCGGTATTGCCATGCATGGCGTCGCAGACCCACAGGACGCGGCGCCCGTCGCGCTTGACCGCGTCCAGCAGCGGCGGCAGCTTGTCGGCGATCTGGGCCGCGCCCATGCGGTGGATGAAGCTGAGGCGGCCCGGCTCATCGTCGGGGTTGAGCACGTCGATCAGGCGCAGCAGCTGGTCCGGCTGCACGGAGGGTCCGACCTTGATGGCGATGGGGTTGCGCACGCCACGCAGGTACTCGACGTGGGCGCCATCGAGCGCGGCGGTCCGCATGCCGATCCACGGGTAATGGGTGCTGAGGTTCAGCCAGCCATGCTGGCGCGGCACCTGGCGGGTCAGCGCCTGTTCGTACGGCAGCAGCAGGGCTTCGTGCGAGGTATAGAAGTCGATCCGGTTGAGGTTGTACACCTGCGCGCCGGACAGGGTTTCCATGAAGCGGACGGCATCGCCGATGGAGGACACCATTTTCTGGTAGTCGGTGGCCAGCGGGGAGTGCCGCACCCAGTCCAGGTTCCAGTACTCGGGATGGTGCAGGTCGGCGAAGCCCCCATCGATCAGGGCGCGCACGAAGTTCATGGTCATGGCCGAGTGCGCGTGGGCCTGCAGCATGCGCCGCGGATCCGGCAGGCGCGCGGCCTCGGTGAACTCGGGCGCGTTGATCACATCGCCCCGGTAGCTGGGCCGGGTGACGCCGTCGCGGGTTTCGGTATCGGCCGAGCGCGGCTTGGCATACTGGCCGGCGAAGCGGCCGACGCGGATGACCGGCTTGCGCATGCCATGCACCAGCACCAGGCTCATCTGCAGCAGCACTTTGAGCCGGTTGGAGATGGTGGTCGATTCGCAGTCGCTGAAGTTCTCCGCGCAGTCGCCGCCCTGCAGCAGGAAGCGCTTGCCTTCCTGGGCCTCGGCGAGCTGCTGCTTGAGGGAGAGGATCTCCCAGGAGGTCACCAGCGGCGGCAGGCGCTTGAGCTCATGCAATGCCGCGTCGAGCGCGACCGGATCGGGATAGGTCGGCATCTGCAGCGCGGGCCGGCCGCGCCAGCTCTCGGGCGACCAGTCGGTCGGCACGGAAGCAGTGGGGGTGGCACGGTCGGAGGCAGTCATTGGAATATCCAGGAGAACAACGGAAAGGAATCAGGGGCGACGGGCAGGACGGCGGAACGACACCACCAGCGCCCACAGGCCCAGCAGCGTGAACCACACCAGGCTCCACATCGGCATGGTCAGGCCGAGGAAGGTCCAGTCGATGTTGCCGCAGTTGCCGGTACCGGTCAGCACGGTGCGGAACACTTCGAACGGCCCCATGGTCTCGCTCAGGAACGACAGCGGCGGACCGCAGCTGGACCCCATGTCCTGCGGCAGCATCTGCACGTACACATGGCGCCCGGCAATGCCGATCCCCACGGCGGCCGCAATGAACGCCAGCACGCCATACGTGATGCGCCCAGGCCGGTCGCGCGGCCCATGCAGGGCGCCGATCAGGAACAGCAGGCCCAGCGCGGCAAAGGCGATGCGCTGGAAGATGCACAACGGGCACGGCTCCAGCCCCATCTTCAGCTGCAGCCAGATGGCATACCCGAGCAGCGCGGCACAGACCAGGAACCCCAGCAGGAACTGGGCGCGGTAATTCCAGCGCAATGGATTCATTGCCAACACTCGTTAAAGGCAGATGCCAAGATTAACAGGGTGCCGCCAGGTTCAGGCTGCGGCCGTTCGCCGTATGTCGGCCCGGTGGGCCACACGGTCCGTTTCAACACCGGGGTGAACTACCGGTCATATCGCCGGGCTCGGCCCGGCTGCTGTTGGTTTGTGGCCAACACCCGCGCTGCGTCGCCGGGCACTGCCCGGCCTTTTGCCGAAGCCGAAGGCGGGCGCAGCCCGAGCCTCCATCAGATACCGGCCTCCCACGCCCGGCCACGAGGCCCTGTGCGGACCGCCCCACTCACAGGGCCGCGGCCGGGGTGGGTTTGCGGGGGTGTAGAAAACATGGACGTTTTCTACAAGCCCCCATGGATGGGTTCACGGCGTCCCCCGCAGACCCACCCCGGCCGCGGCCGGGCCGGTAGCCCGTCAGCCCCGCGGCTGTTCGCCTGAAAGCAAGACCAGCCGGCCAGAGCCCGGCTCTACGCATCGCTGCTGCTCCCGCCGTTTGCAACAAAAGAAAAACCCGGCGCAAGGCCGGGTTCTTCAGCAAAACCTGGGGGTGCAGCGCGTCGATTATTCTTCGACGGCTTCAGCCACGGCGGCCGGACGGTCGACCAGTTCGACGTAGGCCATCGGCGCGTTGTCGCCGGCGCGGAAACCGCACTTCAGCAGGCGCAGGTAGCCGCCCGGACGGTTCGCGTAGCGCGGGCCCAGGGTGGTGAACAGGTTGCCGACGGCTTCGTTGTCACGCAGGCGGGCGAAGGCCAGACGGCGGTTGGCGACCGAGTCGACCTTGGCCAGGGTGATCAGCGGCTCGGCGACGCGGCGCAGTTCCTTGGCCTTCGGCAGGGTGGTCTTGATCAGCTCGTGCTTGAACAGCGACGCGGCCATGTTCTTGAACATTGCTTCGCGGTGGGCGCTGGTACGGCTGAACTTGCGGCCGGATTTCATGTGACGCATGACGGATGTTCCTTGAAAGAATGTTGGATCGGTTGGGTATCGCTGTCGCCTTCCCGGCGTTGCTGCTTGGACTGCGGATGGTCCGATGCCGGCCCTCCTGGCCGACCGTCACCGCAGGCTGGTGCCTGTCGGTGCGAGGTGCTGCGGGTGAAGCCCCCGCACCCGAAGGTGCGGGGTAAAACAGGGTGCTGGATCAGCCGAGCATGCCGTGCTGGGCGACACCGGCCGGCGGCCAGTTCTCCAGCTTCATGCCGAGCGAAAGACCGCGCTGGGCGAGGACTTCCTTGATCTCGGTCAGCGACTTCTTGCCCAGGTTCGGGGTCTTGAGCAGCTCCACTTCGGTCTTCTGGATCAGATCGCCGATGTAGTAGATGCTCTCGGCCTTCAGGCAGTTCGCCGAACGCACGGTCAGTTCCAGATCGTCGAGCGGGCGCAGCAGCACCGGCTACACGCCGTTGTTGGCCGGCTTGGCAGCACCGCGGTCGCGGTGGGGGAAG
>NZ_JBITVZ010000027.1:0-29531 GCF_044543385.1 Stenotrophomonas sp. NPDC077420 | reverse complement strand
CGACACGGTTCCAATGGCGGCCTGTCCCCGATAGAGTTTGAACGGCAGTACGCACTAAACGGCTGAAGAGTGTCTACAAAAGCCTGGGCGATTCATCACTACACACAAGCGTCGATACATACCGTCGGTTGCGTCGGTAATCATGGGCTCGTCGTTGGAACTGACGATGTGGCACGACGTATTAACGAACTCAATCATGTCTCGATACAAGAATTTGGCCGTCAGCAAATCGCCGCCGCTGAGAGCTTTGAATGCCTCTTGATCGATGCCCCGCGCTCCCCTTTTCACTTCGGGAGTAAAAATCAGACTTGAATTGATACAGCTTGCCAACGCTTGCGGCTCACCACACTTATCCAGCCAAATTTGCGCTGTGCGGTGGTGAAAGCCGCGAACAATGGACGACATCACGCCCTTCCCATTGCCTCCAGTCCCCACCCACCACCAGACCAGCTGATGAGGACCGGGGATCAGCGTCAAGGCGCACTGCTCTTGCACCAGGGCGCGAATGTCCAAATCTGGCAATGCACTGGCAAGGAAGCGCCCAAACAGCGAGTTGGCGGGAACCGCTTGAGGTGTGTGGCGCTTGTTGTATGAGGTGCTGATAGTGGCGTTTACGCCAAAAGTCAACCCAAGTTTTTTGTCGGCGGGGAGAACTGAAATCGCACCGTCTTTCGCAACGTGCAGGTAACCGTTCTTTGCAGCGATAACAAAGGTGGATACGTCCCGCTCAGGAAGTGGTTCAAGCGAATTGACGGCGAATTTGAAGCAGTCCATGGACGCGGCATTGGTGGCCTTGTCTGGCATATGATTGAACAGGAACTGGGATGCCAATGCGGTTCCTTCGGACAGTGATACCGTATCCCAAAACACGCCGTTCCATTTGTAAGCCAGCGCATTGGCCTTCGCCCAATCGCCACACTTTCCACTGTTCAAATAAGTCAACCAATTCCACGCGGGTGTATTGGATGGGATGATGTTCGCGCTGTTGATCTTCTTGATTTTCTGTTGGCCAGCCTTGGGTTTGGCTTGTTTCGCAACCGTTGGCGATGGGGTTGACACACTTGCATTATTTGATACGTTGATTTTAGACATATTTTTTCTCCTATATGTATACCTCTCTGAAAACCGATCGGTTGCAGCCGCTCGGTTTTTTTATGCGTTCTTTGCTGACTCAAACAACCAACAGTCCCGTACAGCAAGATCTGTGAGTTCACGGATGTACTCTGAAACCGTCAATCCACTGCGCTGCGCCACGTCTTCCAATAGCGCCAACTTCTCCTGGTCAAACCGAAATGTCCGGTTGACCTTCTGAGGCCGTGCGCGGCGACGGTATGGCTTTCTCTTTTTTGTGATCTTGAATTGCAAAACCTCGCCCATTTGAACCTCCATTTTTAAGTAAACACAATTTAGTTCTAATTTATTTTTCTGTCTTGTCAAGCATATTTTGCATTGCAAAATTCAAAACCCTTGGGCTGCAATGAATTTGCGATTACCTGCCCGTCAAGTATTACCCGAAACGTCAGCATTTAAACTCACTTTTTATCACTGACTTGAAAAACACCTTCAAAGTCTTATAACGCAAGGTTTTGAAGGCATTTTCCTTTGAAAAACGCAATACAAATTATTGCGTGAGTAGGGTAATTAGTAGGGCGATTAGTAGGGTCTTTTGAAACCAACCTACTCAACCATAACCGCTGGTATATAAAGGTCTCACTATTTGTGAGTAGGGTGAGTAGGGTAAAACATGAAAAAGTTTATTCTGAGAAATCAATTTTGGCGTATTTGGTGTTTTTCCTTAAGGTATTTCTCAACAACCACCCTACTCACTTACTCAGCATCTACAGCCCTACTGCACCAAGGATTTCGGTGAGTAGGGTCACATTTGAATCACCCTACTTAATGAATAATTTGTATTGCGTTTTTCAACTAACCCCATTTTCGAGCCACTATGTTTGAAAAAAATTATTCCGGTTATGCTCCCAGTAGTCTCCAAACCCCTGGACAATAGATGATCGGTCCGAGTGACGAATGTAGTAGCGCACCCAATTGTCGTCTGGCGCCACCGTGCACCGCGTATACCGCATCAAGAACCTAATGCGCCTGCTCCGAATTTGCGGTGTTGGGTGGTCGTGCGTTGAGAACGCTTTAATTACGGCCACAAACGCCGCATCACTTGCAGCGAACAACGCCATCCATTCAGCCGACGATTTATTGTGCGCATCAATTTTGCTTCCACAGAAAAAGCTGTAAACGGCCATTCGTATATCCTTTGCAGTTGAGGAGTTAATATGATGCGCATGCAGCTGTTGATCGGCCACAAAAAAAAAGCCCCCAATTTGGGGGCTGCAATGGACTGCAAGGGACAACTAGGGACTGGGGCTTAACGCCGCCTTATCTCAATGCGTTCGTGATGACGCTCCTCTCCTGCGCAGCAATACGCTCCTGCACCACATCACGCTGCTGCTGTTGCTCATCCAACAACGCCTGTTGTGCTTCGATCATCATTTCTGTGGTGCCCCACACACACTCTGTGAGCAAATCAAAAATACAGCCCACAACTGTGCTGTCGTCCAGAACATTTGTGTTGTTCACGATGATCCCGTTTGCCATTTGGAACGCATGCAATTGCACGCTGGGCATTACGGGGTGTTGGAGCCACGCGTCCACGTCGCTCTTTCTGTAGCGCACGGGGGTGGTTGACCATCGCTCATCGGTACGTGCTGGACGCTCCCCAATGGGCGGTGGTGGCATTCCTTGGTTGCGCAGGCGCTGCAACGTCTTGGTGCTGACCTGCATCAACACAGCGGCTTGTGCGGCGGTCAGGTGAAGATCCCCAGGTGCTTGGGCCAGCGCTTGGCGCTGCTGTTCGTCAACCTTCGCCATCGCCGCCTCCAATATGACTCATCAGTTCGTGCCGCTGGACCCTGGCCGAGCGCAACTCGTCCAAGTCTTGCGTTCCAGAGGTAAGGGCTACACGAACCGCGTCTGCCCATTGCACGAACACAGTGATGTCGGCCCACTGAAGCTCCAATACGTCCAGTGCGGACAGGTATTCGATGCGGGCACCCGTCAGTGCGGAAATTACGTCCTCGTCGCTCAAGTCGTAGACCGTGCCCAGCACGCGTGACTGGTCGTCAAAGATCCAAGGCAAAGTAGACGTAGCGTCGTGGATCCCAGCAAAACCCATGCCCTTCTTATCCAACAGACGCCTTAAACGTGCAATTTCAGATTGCAGCCCCTTGTTCTCAAGTTCCAGTTCCAGCAATGCCAATTCCGTCTTCTTTGCGGCCACGGACGATTTGATCTTGCGTTCTTTGTAGCTTGATGCCGACAACTGCTCGCGCCATTCGTCCAGATCGGAGAGCTTATAGAACACTTTCGCCGTTTGGCCCAGGCCACCGCTGCTGCTCAGACTGGTTGACTTTGGCCCCATGCCTTGTGCGTTGTATCGCGACAACGTGCGTGTGTGGATCCCCAAATAATAGGACGCAGCTTCGCGCCCCACGGACTGAATTGCCCCGGATTTGGCGCGTTCAATCTCGGCCTCCAATTCGCTCGCACGCAATGCTTGGTAGCCATCAGCGTCACGCTTAAGTGTCACAGCACTCATTGGTCAAACCTCTTTGATCTGTATGTCCACGCCAATAGCCTGAATTTCATCCAAGATACAACTCAGACTTGCAATCGTTGAACCCATCTTCCCTTGCAACCGATCTTTGCGCTGAACAGTTAGAGCGTTTGAAAAATTCTCTAGGATCCAATTCCGGCTTCGACGTATCTCATCGCTGTCCAGCGCTGCCAATCGTTCATTGATGGGATGAAACAAGCGCCTCAACTCTTGAAAGCGCCTGTGTCCAAATTGGGTGTACGTGGTTTCAGCGGTGCGTTGATCCATGCGCCTTGCGTCTTCAATCAATCTTTTGAAGTCGCGAACATCACGATACAGAACCCTCAATTCCTCAACGGAATGGTCACGCACCTTTCTTTTTTCCGTGTATTCGTCAACGAAAAGCATTCCATTGCTCATCACTCTTCCTCGCCGCCTTTAACGGGCCGCAAGCCCGAATGAATGACGGGCATCTTGTCGTTCAATTCGTCCAAAAATGGCTTATCCGGCCCCTTCAAAACATTCCATACGCGGGGGCTGGTCGAAATCATGACCTCTTCCACTTTTGAGAAAGCCTCCCGCAACGCACCCCACTCCTGCTCATTGTACAGGTCCGTGACATTGGCTGACCCATTGTTGACTTTGTGATTGAGCATGTCGGAGACAATACGGCCGGACATAAGGGCTTCGGCAAATCGCCCCAAGGTTCGGCGCAAATCGTGTGGTGTTAAGCCAATGTCAATCTCCTGACGCAAATCCAACATACCCGCGTCCACGCGCACATTTTTAATAATGGATTTGCTGTCACTGTAGTGACCTTCCTTTGAGCGCGTGGATCGGGCCGGGAACACCCACTTCATGCGATCGGCCTTCTGCTCAACCCGATAAACCTCACGCTGCGCTTTGGCAATTGTCATGTAATCGGATGTGGTCTTTTTAACCTCTTCCACCGCACGCTTGGCCCGTTCCATTTCATTGGGCAATTGTGCTTCGGCGTCCTTTGCGTCGTTCAATCGTTGGATCAGGATTTTTTCTGCAAAGTAGGCAACGGGCAGAAAGCGAACCTCACCATTTTTCGTGTCGTGAAAGAACACTTGTGAACCTGGACGCTTGGTGCTGGGATTGATATCACCAGCGTTGGGCGCAAGCCACACCCAAGACACACGCTCATTGGCAAGGTCGTCTTTGGACACCTTGTTGTACCACTGCAATTGAGTGGCCTCGTTGCGTCGTGCGCCCCACAGCAGCGTCAACAGCAAATAGTCCACAGCTACGGCGTTGTGCTTGTTCTGCAAATTTCTGCGAAACACCAACGTCTTTAGAACCGTGGACAATGTGCCGTCCTCTTTGCCCAGCGGATTGCGCACCTGGGCTTTGCGGTAATGTTCGCGTTTCTCTTTGGCCCCTCGCCACAGTTCCAAATCAAAAAGCGATTCGACGGGGTTGAACTGAATTGCAACATCCCGCCCTTCCCTTCGCGCGTCCAATCGCTCTTGGCGCAGAACAATTTCAATGGCCCGGTTCAAATCGGCAAAGGTGTGCTCAACGGCCTCAATGCCTGCCGACTTTGCGCGTTGAATGTACTTGCCCGACAAGCCCATGGCCGCGTAATCGTCCATCGACAACGACCACCACTTGTCCTTTGCGGACAACAGGGGCTTGACCTCTGCGGGGATCCGGTTGGACTTAAGCATTGCCGACGTGCGCAATGCGTTCCACGCCTTCACAATTTGATCGTGGGTCAGATCCCGGACTTGGATGTCGGCAAGCCCCACCTCATTGCGCACCAGTCGCGCCAAACTATTTTGCACGGCCTTTGTACTGTTGGCCTTGCGTTTGCCAGCCTCAACTTGGGCGTCAAGCCGTTCGATGTAGCGCTCCATGCAGGCGCGCACCGTAATGTGCCTGGCGCTCGTCGTTCTGCGCTCTTGAGCGTCCCTGCGCCGGGGGCTCTCTCCACCCGACTGCACGATGTACGCAATTTCCGAACGGGCCTTTTCGTGCGCCTGGACGATCGACATGTCGTCCACTGAGCCAAGGGAAACTCGCACCAGACGGTCCCCCACCCTTTTGCGCACTTCAAATGAATTGCCGCTCTTTCCTACATAGATGCCAAAGCCGGTTGGAGCCCCAGGTGTTCCATCTTGAAAGCGATAGGGCTTGGGGTCCGGATTGGCTTCGATCACGGTCTTACCTGTGGCATCCAATGCCGGGCGTTCGTTTGTTGTCAGCGATCGCAGCTGCCGATCGTTGAGCCGGTATCCCTGCTTGCTCATCTCTGTCACCCTTGTCGTTGAACCCCATGGCTTGTGTCCATGAAGTTGCGGCATACGCCGACTCTACTATGCAAATCACCCATGGACACACACTTTGCGGCCCGTCGATTTCTGTGGACACCAGATGGACACTTTTTGAGCCCTGAAGCGTCTTTTGCAGTCCTCGGGTGTCTCAAGTTGTCGCCTTGCCGCCTCGCCTAACGTGCTGATTAGCTTCAATATTTCATGAAAAACAACGACTTATCGGGCCATACACCTGCGATGAAGCAGTTCTTTGCCGCCAAGTCCGACTACCCGGACCTGCTGCTGTTCTTCCGCATGGGCGACTTCTACGAGCTGTTCTACGACGACGCGCGCAAGGCGGCGCGGCTGCTGGACATCACCCTGACCCAGCGCGGCAGCTCCGGCGGCGCGCCGATCCCGATGGCCGGGGTGCCCGTGCATGCCTACGAGGGCTACCTGGCACGGCTGGTGGCGCTGGGCGAGTCGGTGGCCATCTGCGAGCAGATCGGCGACCCGGCGCTGGCCAAGGGGCTGGTCGAGCGCAAGGTGGTGCGGATCGTCACCCCCGGCACCGTCACCGACGAGGCGCTGCTGGATGAGCGCCGCGATACCCTGCTGATGGCGCTCTCGCGGGGGAAGCACGGCTACGGCCTGGCCTGGGCCGATCTGGCCGGTGGCCGCTTCCTGGTCAACGAGGTCGATTCCGACGACGCGCTGGAGGCCGAACTGGCCCGGCTGGAACCGGCCGAGCTGCTGGTGCCGGACGAGGAGAACTGGCCGGATTTCCTGCGCCACCGCAGTGGCATCCGCCGCCGCGCCCCCTGGCTGTTCGATGCCGACAGCGGCCGCCGCCAGCTGCTCGCTTTCTTCAAGCTGCACGACCTGACCGGCTTCGGCATCGACGACAAGCCGCGTGCCACCGCCGCCGCCGGCGCCCTGCTCGGCTATGTCGAGGAAACCCAGAAACAGCGCCTGCCGCACCTGACCTCCATTTCCACCGAAACGGCCAGCGAGGCGATCGCGATGAACGCGGCCACCCGCCGCCATCTCGAGCTGGATACGCGCGTGGACGGCGATACCCGCAACACGCTGCTGGGCGTACTCGATACCACTGTCACCCCGATGGGGGGGCGCCTGCTGCGGCGCTGGCTGCACCGTCCGCTGCGCCTGCGCGAGGTGCTGGTGCAGCGCCACGATGCGGTGGCCACGCTGATCGACCGCGGCGCCGACAGCGACTTGCGCGAGGCGTTCCGTGCGCTGGGTGACCTCGAGCGCATCCTTACCCGCGTGGCGCTGCGTTCGGCGCGCCCGCGCGATTTCTCCACCCTGCGTGACGGCCTGGGCCTGCTGCCGGAGGTGCGCGCGGTGCTGGCGCCGCTGGATTCGCCGCGCCTGGTCGCATTGCGCGAGGCACTGGGTTCGCATGACGCATGCGCGCACCTGCTGGCCTCGGCCATCGCCCCTACCCCGCCGATGAAGCTCAGCGATGGCGGCGTCATCGCCGAGGGCCACGACGCCGAGCTGGACGAGCTGCGCCGCCTGTCCACCCACGCCGACCAGTTCCTGATCGACCTGGAGCAGCGCGAACGTGCCAGCAGCGGCATCGCCACGCTCAAGGTCGGTTACAACCGGGTGCATGGCTACTACATCGAAATCAGCAAGGGTCAGAGCGACAAGGCGCCGGTGCACTACACCCGCCGCCAGACCCTGACCAATGCCGAGCGCTACATCACCGAGGAACTGAAGTCGTTCGAAGACAAGGTGCTGTCGGCACGCGAACGTTCGTTGTCGCGCGAGAAGCTGTTGTACGAGCAGTTGCTGGATACCCTGGGCAGCGAACTGGAACCGCTCAAGCAGTGCGCGGCCGCGCTCAGCGAGCTGGACGTGCTGGCCGGCTTCGCCGAACGCGCGCAGGCGCTGGACTGGGCGCGCCCGGAGCTGGAAACCGCCCCGTGCCTGCGCATCGAGCGCGGCCGCCACCCGGTGGTGGAAGCGGTGCGCGAGCAGCCGTTCGAACCCAACGACCTGGACCTGCATCCGGACCGGCGCATGCTGGTGATCACCGGCCCGAACATGGGCGGTAAATCCACCTACATGCGGCAGAACGCGCTGATCGTGCTGCTGGCCCACATCGGCAGTTTCGTGCCGGCCAGCCGCGCGGTGATCGGCCCGATCGACCGTATCCTGACCCGTATCGGCGCCGGCGACGACCTGGCGCGCGGGCAGTCCACCTTCATGGTGGAGATGAGCGAGACCAGCTACATCCTGCACCACGCCACCGCGCAGTCGCTGGTGTTGATGGACGAGATCGGGCGCGGCACCTCCACCTATGACGGGCTGGCGCTGGCCGATGCGGTGGCCCGCCACCTCGCTTACGAAAACCGCTGTTACACGCTGTTTGCCACCCATTATTTCGAGTTGACCGCGCTGGCCGACGAGCAGCACCAGGGCGGCGCCAGCGGCATCGCCAACGTGCACCTGGACGCGGTGGAGCATGGCGAGGCACTGGTGTTCATGCATGCGGTGAAGGACGGCCCGGCCAACCGCAGCTTCGGGCTGCAGGTGGCGGCGCTGGCCGGCCTGCCGCGCGCCACCGTGGCGCAGGCGCGGCGCCGCTTGGCCGAGCTGGAGCAGCGTGGCGGCGAGACCGTGGCCGCGACCATGGCCCCGCAGGCGCTGGACGCGCCGCAGCAGTTCGGGCTGTTCACCGCGCCCTCGACCAAGGCGCAGGAGGCGCTGGCCGCGCTGGATCCGGATGAGCTGACCCCGAAACAGGCGTTGGAGGCGTTGTACCGGTTGAAGGCGTTGGTGTGAGGCGTCACGACCAACGGTCGTGACCTACCGGCTTCAGGCGGTGGGCGTTGTCACGACCAACGGTCGTGACCTACCCCTTCACGGGGCGGGCTGCGTGAAGGCTTCGCATTTTCTTCGTGCAGGCGGCGTTATGCTCCGGCGGCCCCATTCCGGGGCAAAGGAGTCGATCGTGAATACGAACTCGCTCACCGAAAGGTTGTTGTCGCAGTTGCAGGGACCCGGCGTGCAGCAGGTGTCCCAGCAGCTCGGGCTGGACCAGAACCAGGCTTCGCAGGCGGTCAGCGCCGCCCTGCCGTTGCTGATGGGCGCACTGGGCAGGAATGCCAGCCAGCCACAAGGCGCCCAGTCGCTGCTCAATGCACTCCAGAAGGACCATCTGGCCGGCGGCGGCGGCGGCTTCGACCTGGGCGGCCTGCTCGGGGCCGTGCTGGGCGGTGGCGGCGGCAGCGCCACCAACGGAGCCGGCATCCTTGGCCATGTGTTTGGCGGCCAGACCCCGCAGGCCGCACAGCTGCTGGGCCAGAAGACCGGGCTGGACAGCGGTCGCTCCGGCCAGCTGCTGGCCATCCTGGCCCCGATCGTAATGTCGTTCCTGGCCCAACGGTTCGCCCAGCAGGGCAACGCCGGCCAACTCAGCCAGGCCCTCGGGCAGGAGGCACCGTCCGCCGAAAGTGGCAGCTTCAGCGGTCTTCTGGGTGGCCTGCTCGATCAGAACGGCGACGGAAAGACCGATGTGAGTGACGTGCTGGGCTTCCTCGGCAAGCGCTGAGCCTGTCCGCATGCGCCGGGCCAGCCCGCCCGGCGGCTTCGATAGTCCAGCTCAATCGTTTCGGTTGAATCATTCACTTTTACCGATCGCTCCACGCTGCTTAACGTAAAGGCGCTCCCTCTGCGTCTCCCCCGCGAGGCCATTCCCTCATTCGCCAGTCCACAGGTAACAGCCCATGAAAAGCGAAGCGAAGTGCCCGTTCAACCACGCCCTCGTCGGCGATGCCACCACCAATCGCGACTGGTGGCCGAACCAGCTCCGTGTTGACCTGCTCAACCAGCATTCCTCCCGTTCGCATCCGCTGGATGCGGACTTCGATTACGCCAAGGCCTTCGCCGGGCTCGACTACGCCGCGCTCAAGGCCGACCTGACCGCGCTGATGACCGATTCGCAGGACTGGTGGCCGGCCGACTTCGGCCATTACGGCGGCCTGTTCGTGCGCATGGCCTGGCACAGCGCCGGCACCTACCGCATCGGCGACGGGCGCGGCGGCGGCGGCCGTGGCCAGCAGCGCTTCGCCCCGCTCAACAGCTGGCCGGACAACGTCAGCCTGGACAAGGCCCGACGCCTGTTGTGGCCGATCAAGCAGAAGTACGGCCAGGCCATTTCCTGGGCCGACCTGCTGATCCTCACCGGCAACGTCGCGCTGGAGTCGATGGGCTTCAAGACGCTGGGCTTCGCCGGCGGGCGCCCGGATACCTGGGAACCGGACCAGGACGTGTACTGGGGCCGCGAGACCACCTGGCTCGGCGGCGATGTGCGCTACGCGCACGGCTCCGAAGGCGTGGTCGAAGATCACGGTGTGCTGGTGTCCGATGACGATGCCGACGGCGACATCCATTCGCGCAACCTGGAAAATCCGCTGGCTGCCGTGCAGATGGGCCTGATCTACGTGAACCCCGAAGGCCCGGATGGCAACCCGGACCCGGTCAAGGCCGCCATCGACATCCGCGACACCTTCGGCCGCATGGCCATGGACGACGAGGAAACCGTCGCACTGATCGCCGGTGGCCACAGCTTCGGCAAGACCCACGGCGCCGGCCCGGCCGACAACGTGGACGTGGAACCCGAAGCGGCCGGTCTCGAACACCAGGGCCTGGGCTGGGCCAACAAGTTCCGCAGCGGCAAGGGCGGCGACACCATCACCAGCGGCCTGGAAGTCACCTGGACCCGCACCCCGGCGCAGTGGAGCCACGACTTCTTCGAGATCCTGTTCGGCAACGAATGGGAACTGACCAAGAGCCCGGCGGGTGCGCACCAATGGGTGGCAAAGGACGCCGAGGCGGTCATTCCGGACGCGCACGACCCGTCGAAGAAGCACCGCCCCACCATGCTCACCACCGATCTGTCGCTGCGCATGGACCCTGCCTACGAGAAGATCTCGCGGCGCTTCCTGGAGAACCCGCAGCTGTTTGCCGATGCGTTCGCGCGCGCCTGGTTCAAGCTGACCCATCGCGACATGGGCCCGCGCGCGCGCTACCTCGGTCCGGAAGTGCCGGCGGAAACGTTCATCTGGCAGGACCCGGTGCCGGACGCGCCGACGGCCGTGATCAGCGCGCAGGACATCAGCGCGCTCAAGCAGCAGATCGCCGCCTCCGGGCTGAGCGTGGCCGAGCTGGTCTCCACCGCATGGGCTTCGGCGTCCACCTTCCGCGGCTCGGACAAGCGCGGCGGTGCCAATGGCGCGCGCATCCGCTTGGCCCCGCAGAAGCACTGGGCGGTCAACCAGCCGCAGCAGCTGGCCAAGGTGCTGGCCGCACTGGAAAAGATCCAGGCCGGCTTCAAGGGCGACGGCGGCGCGCAGGTATCGCTGGCGGATTTGATCGTGCTGGCCGGCAACGTCGGCGTGGAGCAGGCGGCCAAGGCCGGCGGGCATGAGGTCAGCGTGCCGTTCACGCCGGGCCGCACCGACGCCAGCCAGGACCAGACCGATGTGGAATCGTTCGCGGTGCTGGAGCCGTATGCCGATGGTTTCCGCAATTACGTGAAGGGCCGTTACAGCGTGCCCGCCGAAGCGCTGCTGATCGACAAGGCGCAGTTGCTGACGCTGACCGGGCCGGAACTGACCGCGCTGGTCGGCGGCCTGCGCGTGCTGGGCGCGAACGTGGACGGGAACACGCAGGGCGTGCTGACCGATCGACCGGGCACGCTCAGCAATGATTTCTTCGTCAACCTGCTGGACATGCGGACGCAGTGGAAGGCCAGCGGCGATGGCTATGAAGGCGTGGACCGCAATGGAAGCGGCACGCGCTGGACCGGCAGCCGTGCCGACCTGGTGTTCGGCTCGAACTCGGTGCTGCGCGCGATTGCCGAGGTGTATGCCAGTGCCGATGGCGAGAAGAAGTTCGTGCAGGACTTCGTCGCCGCCTGGGCGCGGGTGATGGAGCTGGACCGGTACGACCTGCATCGGTGAGACGGGTTTTGCGGGCGCACGACCAACGGTCGTGCGCTACCCGGGATTTGTTCCGCGCCTGGGCCATACGTTGCGTCACCGTGTTACGTCGCGCCTGCGCATCACGTTACGTCGGTGGGTGACGTCGCCGTTGCGCATCACATGGCGTCGAGATCGCCCAGGGCCTTGATCAAGCGGCGCGCGCGTTTGTCGGGGCGATGCTCCGGTGGCAGGTAGCCGTTCTTCATGGCCGCGCGCTGCGCACGCTGCTCCGCCCTGCGCGCACGCGAGGCTTCGCTTTCTTCATACAGCTGCTGCGCCACCGGCGCCGGGCCGCGCAGGTCGCTGAGGCCGCGCACCTGCACGTCATACACTTCATCGCCGCGGCTGATCTGCAGCTGCTCGCCCACGCGCACCGCGCGCGAGGATTTCGGCCGCTGCCCGGCCACGTCGACCTTGCCGGTCTCCACCGCCTGCTTGGCCAGGCTGCGGGTCTTGTAGAAGCGTGCGGCCCACAGCCACACGTCCAGCCGCACGGAGGCGGCGACCAACGGTTGTGCTTCTGTCATGCGGGTGGTTCAGCTCCCCGGCTTGGCCGGTCGTCGATTCAACGGTTGTGGTGCCGACGGGTTGCCGCGGCAACCGGTGCCGCCGATCAGTACGGGCACGCCCGCATCCAGATCGCGACGCTGGCTGCCCACCTGGCATTCGGGTCGGTCCATCGGCCGTACCTGCGCGTCGCGCAGGCGGTCGTCTGTACTCGAACATGCGGGCAGCGCGGCGGCAATCAAGAGTGCCAGCACGGCGGGCATGAACCGGTCAGCCGGGCGCGGCCGGTGCCGGCGCGCGACCGGTCCAGCCGGCGGGGCGGTCATGCAGTGGGACGCGGAGCGGCGCATCGCAATATCCCGTTGATGGGCTTGGTGCTAGTGTGCCGCTGTCCACGCCTGATCTCCATAGCACATGGCCAAAGCGCCGCTTGACCTCACCACCGGCCCGATCGGGCGCAATCTGTTCCTGTTCGCCCTGCCGATCCTCGCCGGCAACATCGCCCAGTCGCTGAACGGGTCGGTGAATGCGGTATGGGTGGGGCGCTTCCTCGGCGAAGCGGCGCTCACTGCAACCGCCAACGCCAACAACATCATGTTCTTCCTGATCGGGTCGGTATTCGGCATCGGCATGGCCGCTACCATCCTGATCGGCCAGGCGATGGGCGCCCGGGATATCCCGCAGGCGCGACGGGTGATGGGCACCAGTGCCACGTTCTTCATCGGGCTGTCGGTGGTGATCGCGGTGGCCGGCTGGTGGCTGTCACACCCGCTGCTGGCGGCGATGGGCACCCCGGCGGTGTCACTGCCGCTGGCCGAGGCGTACCTGAAGGTGATCTTCCTGGCGATGCCGACGCTGTACGCCTTTGCCTTCCTGAGTTCGGCACTGCGCGGCGTGGGCGATTCGCGTACGCCATTCCGGTTCCTGCTGCTGTCGGTGGTGCTGGACATCGGCTTCAACCCGCTGCTGATCTTCGGCATCGGGCCGTTCCCGCAGCTGGGCATCGCCGGCGCGGCGTGGGCCACGCTGATCGCACAGACGCTGTCGCTGGCCGGCCTGCTCTGGTACATGCGCAACAAGCGCCATGTGCTGTGGCTGGGGCGCAAGGACATGCACCTGTTCAAGGTGGACCTGGAGATCCTGCGCGCGCTGGTGGTCAAGGGCGTGCCGATGGGGCTGCAGATGGTGCTGATCTCGCTGTCGATGATCATGATGATGACCATGGTCAACAGCTACGGCACCGATACCGCAGCCGCCTACGGCGCGTCGCTGCAGCTGTGGACCTACGTGCAGATGCCGGCCATGGCGATCGGTGCGGCGTGTTCGTCGATGGCGGCGCAGAATGTGGGCGCGGGCAACTGGTCGCGGGTGCGCGGTACCGCGCGCAGTGGCGTGCTGTACAACTTCCTGCTCACCGGCGTGTTGATCCTGCCGTTGATCCTGCTCGACCGCTACACGCTGGCGCTGTTCCTGCCCAGCGGCAGCGAGGCGCTGGACGTGGCGCGCCACCTCAACCACATCGCGGTGTGGTCGTTCCTGTTCTTCGGCGTGAACTTCGTGATTTCCGGCGTGGTGCGCTCCACCGGCGCGGTGATTCCGCCGCTGTTGATCCTGGCTGCTTCGTTGTGGGGAATCCGGGTGCCGTTCGCCGAGCTGCTGCAGGATCGCTGGGGCGCCGATGCGGTGTGGTGGAGTTTCCCGGTCAGCTCGTTCTGCGCGATGCTGATGTCGCTGGCGTATTACCGCTGGGGCGGCTGGCGCAAGGCGCGCATGTTGCCAGCCCATCGCCAGGAAGTAGCGGCGCCCGCGGAAATTCCGGCATCGCCGCCATCACCGGTCGCCGATCCCGCGCCGCCGGTCGCCGGGGTCGAACGCGGTTAGATGGCGTAGACACGCATGGCGTGTCCCACGGCACCCAAAACGCAGACGGCCACCCGAAGGTGGCCGTCTGGTTGGGTAGGTACCGACCGTTGGTCGGTACCCCACGCCGGAATTACTGGGCAGCCTTGGCAGCCAGGCGCGCGGCCTTGGCCTGCGCGGCAGCAGCCAGATCTTCCTTGATGCGGGCAGCCTTGCCTTCCAGGCCACGCAGGTAGTACAGCTTGCCGGCGCGGACCTTACCACGACGCTTCACTTCGACCGAGTCGATGATGGCGCTGTGGGTCTGGAAGACGCGCTCGACGCCGTAGCCGTGCGAGATCTTGCGGACGGTGAAGGCCGAGTTCAGGCCGGCATTCTTGGTGCCGATCACGACGCCTTCGTACGCCTGCACGCGCTCACGGTTGCCTTCCTTCACCTTCACGTTGACGACGACGGTGTCACCCTGGCTGAACTGCGGCAGCTCACGGGTAATCTGGGCGGATTCGAAATCCGAAAGAATGGTCTTGTTCAGCTTGCTCATGGGTGCACCGATAGTAGTTCGGGTGGTCGTGTCGTTCGACAACGTGGGCTCATGCAGTCACCGGACTGTGCTGCACGTTTTTTGTAGGGATTCCAGCCACCGGGCCGGTTGGGGCCTGATGGGAATCCGCGATTCTAGCTTATATGTGGGTTGGGATGCTACTGCCTGGTGGGAGACCGCTTGCGCCGACCAACGGTCGGCGCTACCGGGGGGGGGGGCGGCCCACCCACCCGTCAGGCGTTACGGGAGGTCGGCCCTCGCCTGCTCCAGCAGGATGCGGTCGGCCTTGGACAGGCTGGCTTCGTCCAGCAGGTCCGGGCGGCGCAGCGCGGTCCGCAGCAGCGACTGCTGGCGGCGCCAGCGGGCGATGGCGGCGTGGTTGCCCGACCGCAGCACATCGGGGACATCGCCCCACTCATGCTGCGCCGGCTGGCTGAAGTGCGGGCAGTCCAGCAGCCCATGCGGGCCTTCGAAACTGTCCTGCGCGGCCGATTGGGCGTCGTTCAGGGCACCTTCCTGCAGACGGGTCACCGCATCGACGATGACCGCCGCACCCAGCTCGCCACCGGACAGCACGTAATCGCCGATCGAGATTTCCTCGGTGACCTCGGCGGCCAGGAAACGTTCGTCCACGCCTTCATAGCGCCCGCACAACAGGATCATGCGCGGCAGCGCCGCCAGTTCGCGGACCTTGGCCTGGGTCAGCGGCGTCCCCTGCGGGCTCAGGTAGATCACCGGCGCCGGGGTCGGATCCGCAGCCTTCGCCGCAGCCAGGCAGGCGCGCAGTGGCTCGATCAGCATCACCATGCCCGGGCCACCGCCGAACGGACGGTCGTCCACCCGGCGATAGTTGCCCTCGGCGTAGTCACGCGGATTCCAGCCATGCAGGTCGAGCAGGCCGCGCTCGGCCGCACGGCCGACCACGCCCAGCGCGGCCGACTGCGCCATGAATTCCGGGAACAGGGTGATGACATCGATCCGCATCGATCAGAACTCCGGGTCCCAGTCGACGATGACCAGATTGGCCTCGAAATCCACCGACACCACGAAGTCCGGCTGCACGAACGGAATGATCCGCTCGCGGTCGCCCTGCACCACCAGCACGTCGTTGGCACCGGTCGAGAACAGGTGCGAGACCCGGCCCAGTTCAACACCGTCGACGGTACGCACCTGCAACCCCTCAAGATCGACCCAGTAGTACTCGTCGGCCTTGGGCGGCGGCAGTGCGCTGCGTGCTACATAGACTTCGGTTCCGTACATCGACTCGACCACGTCGCGGTCGGTGACGTCGGGAAACACCGCCACCAGGTGCTTGCCGGACTGACGTCCGCGCGCGCCCTTGAGGGTGCTCTCCTGGCCGGCAGGTGTCCGCAGGATCCAGGGCTGATAGTTGAAGATGGCGGTACGCGGCTCGGTCCAAGACTCGAGCTTCATCTCGCCTCGCACACCAAAAGCGCCGACAATCCTGCCCAGCAGGATGCGGCGCTCGGTATCTTTCATCTGCGTAGGCCGACGGGCCGCGCCAGGCGCGGCCCTTCAGGATCAGGCCGCGACGGCCTGGGCCTTGGTCGCTTCCTTGTACAGGTTGCGGACCTTGTCGGTCATCTGGGCGCCATTGGCAACCCATGCGTCGACCTTGGCCAGGTCCAGCACGATGCGCGATTCGGCACCCTGGGCAACCGGGTTGTAGAAGCCAACGCGCTCGATGTTACGGCCGTCGCGCGCGCTGCGCGAGTCGGTCACGATGATGTGGTAGAACGGACGCTTCTTGGCGCCGCCGCGGGTCAGTCGGATCTTGACCATGGTGATACTTCCTCTATTGCCCAGTCGCCAGGATGGCGCGGTAAGCCGGCGATTATAGCGGCGGGTCCGGGGCATTCCAAGCCCAGCGGGGCATTTGAAGCTGAACGGGGGCCCGGCCGCCGCGTTGCGGCGTCGCACGACCAACGGTCGTGCGCTACCAGTTACCTGCCTGTACGGGTGGCGGAATCGCTGCGACCGTCCGGTGCGGGTGGCGTTACCGGGAACCGCCGCTACGTCTCCGCGGTAGGGCACGACCGTTGGTCGTGCCGCCTCACGCCAACGGCTCCCATGGCTGACCGGCAACCGTCGTGATGGCCTGCCGCACCAGGGCCTCCGATCCGCTGAACCCGTGCCCATCGATACTGGCTATCGGCCACACCCCCGCGGCATTGCAGGCAATGGCGGCGTCGAACCCGGCCAGGTCGGCCAACCGCACGGGCGCCAGCTGCGGCGCCCCGCCCCACCCCGCCTGCAGCAGGCGCTCCTGCGTTCCGCGCAATGCCGGGGCCTGCGGCCATACCAGGTCTCCGCCACGCCCGAACGCGATGTTCCAGGTGGTGCCTTCGATGATCGCACCCTGCGCATCCACGAACAGCGCATCGTCGTACCCGGCCTCAAGCGCCTGCCGGCGATGCGCGAACAACGGGAACGTGCCCACATGCTTCAGATGCGGCAGCTCGCGCTGGTACACCACGCTGCGCACGCGCCGTGGCGTTGCCGGCAGCGTCACCGGCGCCGACACCGCCACCAGCACATCCACCGGCACGGCCTGCAGCGGCTGGCGGAAATCGAATGCCCGGGAAAACACCGTGATCCGCAGCGAGGCGTCGGCCACGCCTTCAGCCTGCAGCGCCGCGTGCATCCATGCCTGCACCTGGCTGCCGTCCAGCGTCGCCCCGAACATATCTTCAGTGCCCTGGCGCAGGCGCCGCAGGTGCAGGTCGAGCCCCTGCACCGCACCGCCGCGCACCTGCAGTGAGGTGAAGTGACCGTAGTTGACCAGCGCACCGGCCAGATCGTCGGCGCTGGCGCGGTGGCCGTTGCAGTACACGCTCATCCCAGCAAGCCGCGCGCGTCGGCCCACAGCGCCTGCAGCACCTCGGCCGCCGGCTTGTCGGGCGCCATCCACGCCGATTGCCCGGCCCACGCCTGCATCGCATCGATGCGGTGTTCGCGGTTGGCCTGGGCCCGCATCGGCGCGGTCAGGCCGCGCTGCACCGGGTACGGGCGTGGCGGCGGCGCGGACGGGGCGGCGGCTGCCCGCACATACGGCGTCGCCAGGCCACGGCCGAGCCGGCCGCTGAAGGCACGGGTGGGCCAGGTATCTTCCGGTTCGGCCGCTGCCAGCGCCTGCGACCACGCCGGATCAATCGCGCACTCGGGCGTGCGGAGGAAGGCAGTCCCTACCTGCACCGCGCTCGCACCGAGCATCAACGCCGCCGCCACGCCGCGACCGTCGGCGATGCCACCGGCGGCAATCACCGGCACCTGCAGGCGGTCGGCCAGGCGCGGCACCAGTGCGAACAGCCCCACCAGCTGGCGCTCGGCCGCGGCCGGATCGAACGCGCCGCGATGGCCGCCAGCCTCGAAGCCCTGCGCAACCACCGCATCGGCACCGGCCGCTTCGGCCACCAGCGCTTCGGCCAACGTGGTGGCGCAGGCGAACCAGGCGATGCCGGCGTCTTTCAGGCGCTGCACCTGGGCGGCACTGAAGACGCCCATGATGGTGGAGGCGACCGCAGGTTTGGCGGCAATCAGTGCATCGAACTGCGCATCGAAATCGGCGGGGCCGGCGTCGGCGGCATCTGCCGGCACTTCCGGGCCCCACTTCGCGAGAAACGCCCGGGTGGCGGCTTCGGCGTCAGCATCGCGCGCGGGCGCAGCATCCGGGATCCACACATTGACCTGCGCCGGACCGGTGGACTGGGCGCGGAACGCGTGCATCCACGCCACGATGTCCTGCGGCTGCGAGAGGACCGCGCCCATCGCGCCCATGCTGCCGTGGTTGGCCAGCACGGCCGAGAGCGTCACCGGGCAGGCGCCGGCCATGGGGGCGAGCAGGATCGGGGACTGCAATGAAAAACGCCGACAGAAGCTGTCGGCGCGTTCGAGGATTCGCGGGTCGGTCATGCGGGGCGCACCTTGGGGTCGACCTTTACAGTCTACGCCGGGCGTCCCTTGGACACGCATGGCGTGTCCCTACGCGGGCCGACCAATGACCGGCGCCTTGATCAGCGGAACGGCAGGCCGCCGCGGCCGCCCATGGCGCCCATCATGCCCTTCATGCTGCGCATCATGCCCTTCATGCCGCCGCCGGCCATCTTGCTCATCATCTTTTCCATCTGCTGGTACTGCTTCATCAGCTTGTTGACGTCGGCCGGGGTCAGGCCGGAACCGCGGGCGATGCGGGCGCGGCGCGAGCCGTTGAGCAGGCCCGGATTGCGGCGTTCCTTCTTGGTCATCGAATTGATGATGGCGATCATGCGCGGCACTTCCTTGCCCTGGCTGACCTGCTGCTTGAGGTGCTCCGGAATCTGGCCCAGGCCCGGCAGCTTGTCCATCAGGCCGCCGATGCCGCCCATGTTCTGCATCTGCTCCAGCTGGTCGCGCATGTCGTTCAGGTCGAACTTCTTGCCCTTGGCGACCTTCTCGGCCAGCTTCTGCGCCTTGTCCTTGTCGACCTGCTGCTCCACCTGCTCCACCAGCGACAGCACGTCGCCCATGTCCAGGATGCGGCTGGCGATGCGGTCCGGGTGGAACACGTCCAGGCCGTCGGGCTTTTCGCTGACACCCACGAACTTGATCGGCTTGCCGGTGATGTAGCGCACGCTCAGCGCGGCACCGCCACGGGCGTCACCGTCGGTCTTGGTCAGCACCACGCCGGTCAGCGGCAGCGCTTCGCCGAAGGCCTTGGCGGTGTTGGCCGCGTCCTGGCCGGTCATGGCATCGACCACGAACAGGGTTTCGGCCGGGTTGACCGCCGCGTGCAGGGCCTTGATTTCGGCCATCATCGCGTCGTCGATGGCCAGGCGGCCGGCGGTATCGACCAGCAGCACGTCCACGAACGACTTGCGCGCATCATCGATCGCCGCGCGTACGATGGCTTCCGGCTTCTGGTCGGCGCTGGACGGGAAGAACAGCACGCCGACCTGGTCGGCCAGGGTCTTCAGCTGCTCGATCGCGGCCGGACGGTACACGTCGGCCGACACCACCATCACCTTCTTCTTGCGCTTTTCCTTCAGGTGCTTGGCCAGCTTGCCCACCGTGGTGGTCTTGCCCGCACCCTGCAGGCCGGCCATCAGGATGATCGCCGGCGCCGGCACGTTGAGGTTCAGGTCCGAGGCGGCCGAGCCCATCACGGCGGTCAGCTCGTCGCGCACGATCTTGATCAGTGCCTGGCCCGGAGTCAGCGACTTGAGCACTTCCTGGCCGACCGCGCGCACCTTGATGCGCTCGACCAGCGCCTGCACGACCGGCAGGGCGACGTCGGCTTCCAGCAGCGCGATGCGGACTTCGCGGGTGGCCTCGCGGATGTTTTCCTCGGTGAGGCGACCGCGGCCACGCAGCCGCTCGATGGTGCCGGAGAGGCGCTGGGTCAGGGACTCGAACATGGAGGCAACCTGTTCAGTAACGAAAGACAAAGAGATCGACAGTATAGCGGGGTCCACGTTTCCGGGCAGAGCCCGGCAACGCGACCATCGCTACGGCCCCGCGGTATGCGAAACTGGAACGATGACAATCGTTCTCATCGCCACCCTGCTGTACCTGGTCGCCACCGCCCTGCTGGTGCGGGCCGTGGTGCGCGATGACGCCACCCGCTCGCCGGGCTGGCTGTGGCCGGCGGTGCCGGCGATGGTCCTGCATGGCAGTTACCACGCGCTGGTAGCCCTGCGCACCAGTGGCGGGCCGGACATGCATTTCTTCGCCGCCTTGTCGCTGGTGGGGCTGGGCATGGCCTGGCTGACCTCGCTGGTGGCCGCGCGGGGCCGCATGGCGGCACTGGGCGTGCTGGTGTTCCCGATGGCCGCCGCGGTGCTGTGCCTGTACCACGGCTACGGCCACGCGCCGAGCCGGCCGCTGGGCTGGCAGCTGGCCACCCATGCCTGGATGGCCCTGCTGGCCTACGCCACGCTGAGCGTGGCCGCGCTGCTGGCGATCATGCTGTGGGTGCAGGAACGCGCCCTGCGCCGGCGCGACTTCCGGCCGTGGCTGCGCGCCCTGCCGCCGCTGGCGGATCTGGAAGCCCTGCTGTTCCGCGTGATCGCGGTGGGCTTCGCGCTGCTCACGCTGACCCTGCTGACCGGCGTGCTGTTCGTGGACGACCTGCTCGCACAGAAGCTGGTGCACAAGACCGTGCTCAGCGTGCTGTCGTGGATCGTGTTCGGCACCCTGCTGATCGGGCGCCGCCGCTATGGCTGGCGCGGCGCCAAGGCGGTGCACTGGACCCTCACCGCCATGGCGCTGCTGCTGCTGGCCTTCTTCGGCAGCCAGTTCGTGATCGAACTGGTGTTCGGGCGCGCGCGCTGATCAACCGCCGCGGCGCGCCCGCTGCTTCGCTTACAGCCCGTAACGCGCGATCACATCCAGGTGCCGCTGTTCGTCCTGGCCGCAGGCTTCGGCCAGGCGCAGCCAGCACATCCGATGCGGCCAGCCGGCGGTGGCTTCAAGCAGGAACCGGTGCAGCGCCAGCGGGGGCGCTTCCTGAGGCTGGGCCAGGGTGAACAGCACCCCCGGCAGCGGCGCGCCGTCGGCGTGGGTGTCGGCAAGCTGGTAGTCGTCCGCGCTGTGGGTCCACAGCTTCCAGCCGCGCTCCTTGACCGCGTCGGAGAACGCCGCCCAGGCCTCCTCGCCTGGGTGCACGCCATCCACCAGCCAGCTCGCCGCATGTCCCCCGCTTTCCAGCAGATGGACTTCGGCATAGGTCGCCATGAAGCGACGGCGTTCTTCTTCATCTTCCGGTGCCGGATGCACCAGTTCGGCGTCGAACACCACCCAGTCGTCCACGCGCTGGCGCCGGTGGGCTGGCGCGTTCTCGACGATGCGCGCGGTGACCGGGCCGGTCCGGCGCGCGTAGTACTCGACCGGGTCGCCACCGTCCATGCAGCGGATGATCACCCAGCCGAAGTTCTCTTCGACCGGGCCTTCGGTGCTCTCCAGTTCCATGCCGATTGCGGCGGCCGACGTCCGCACGGCCGCCCAGTCGCGCGCCGCGCTGGCTGCCGTCATATGGTCCCAGTGGGCGCTGCGCGGTTCCTCCAGGACCTCGGTGAGGTGGCGGTACTGCGCGGCGGCGTCCGGGAAGCGCTGCATGGCCATCAGGGCCATCGCCAGCAGATTGCGCGCGCCGTGCGAACCGGGCGACAGCGCCAGCAGCGCCGAGCAGGCCTGCTCCAGTGCGGCCCAGTCCGACTGCTTCTGCGCGATCTGTGCCTGGCACCACAGCGCGAACACCGGCACCTGCGCCTGGTAGTGCTGCACCAGCCGTTCCAGCTCGCCCAGGTCGCCACGCTGTACCAGCAGACGCATCAACGAATACGCCGGCGAGGCATCTTCGTGCGGGTGGCGCTGCACGAACGCCCACAGCAGGGCCAGCGCCTCCTCGTCGGCACCGCAGGCCGCAAGCGCCGACGCCGCCACGTCCAGCAGGGCCGCATCCTCGGGTCGCGCCGCCACGGCCTGCAGCAACCACTGCGCTTCGCGCTCGGGGTCGCGCCCTTCGTTCTTCGCCCCCTCCCCGACCAGCCAGTCCAACAGCGCCTCGGCGGGTACGGGCAGGGCGGCCACCGCGGGGGCGGCCTCGATGCGCGCGGCCATCGCCGCCACGGCATCGCGGGCCCCCAGGTCCTGGCGCAGGCTGTCCAGGTGTTGGCGGGCCAGCGCCAGGTGGCGTTGCGCGGTCCACACCGCGCCACGCTGCAGGGCCATGTCCACGCACAACCCGGCAATCTCGATCACGAAACGGTGCGCGCCCACCTGGGCGTAGTGCGCCAGGGTGGCGCTCATCCGGCGGCCCAGGTCCCAGCCGTTGCGTTCGGGCGCGCTGCGCACCAGCAACGCCGCCGTGTGCGCCCACATGCGCCGGTAATTCGGCGACACCTGGTTCCACGGCACCAGGGCGTCCAGCGCCTCTTCATCGCGCCCCAGCTGCGCCAGCGCCCAGGCACGCGACAGCCGACGCGGCACCGTGCAGTTGGCCGGCTCATAGTCGCCCTCGGCCTCCACTTCGGCCTGGCGCGCGTCGATCAAGGCCAGGGCCTCGGCGGCGCGGCCGCTGGCCAGCAGGATCTTGATGCGCATTTCCGGGAAGCTGTCGTAGACCTTGCCGCCATGCGCCAGCACGGTATCGGCCTGCACGTCCAGGTAGTCCAGTGCGCCCTGGGGATTTCCATCATCCAGCAGCGCGTCGGCCTTCTCGCAGCTCAGGCACTGGAAGCAGGACCAGCTCGGGTCGATCCGCCCCAGGGTTTCCTCGCACACCTCGATGCGTTCGGGCACCCAGCCCGGGCCATCGATGTTGCCGTAACACGCCGCCAGGTCCTGGGTCACGCACACCGACTGTGGGCATTCCACCGTGTCGGCGCGGTGCGCACGTTCGAACAATGCCACCGCATCACCCAGCGCCGACTCGCCCTCCAGCCGGTTGCCGACCCGGTTGCGCATCTCCCAGTGGCCCACGAACACGTCCAGCCACGGATTGCCCAGCGTCTTGCCGAGCGCACGCGCTTCGGGCAACAGCGCATCCACGCGATCAATGCGCAGTTCACAGACCTCGTCGGTCAGCCGGGTGAGCAGCTGCGCGCTCTGCGCCTGCCCCGCCTCACCCAGATCGTCCTGCAGTTTTTCCACCCAGTTCCAGATATCCATGCGGTCGTGCCGTCCTGTAATGCGTAAGGAAAATCGAAATGTCAGCGCGGCTGCAGCATCTGCTGCAGGGCCTCGGCGATGTCGCCGAACGCGCGGTTGAGGTCACTGCTGGCCGCGCCGCCGTCCTGCGCACGTCCCTGCGCGCCGACGATCACCTTCAGCGAGCGCAGCAGCCGCGCGGCGGCCTCGGCCTGGGGATTGCCGGCGCGCATGGCCGCCAGCAGCGCCTGCACGGCCGGGTTGTCCAGGTTGAGATACAGGCGCGAGGGTGCACGTGCGACGATGCGGGCAGTGAACTGCCGCGCCAGGCGCAGCGCGGCCATTGAAACGCGCTTGTCGTTCTCGTCGTCTTCGAGGCGGCGCTTCAGCTCGGCCTCGCGATCGGGCACCACCACCACCGGCAGTTCAGCCGGGCTGAAGTGCGCCGGCAGCAGCTGCTCGCCATCGCCCAGGTGGGTCTGCAGCCACGCCAGTTCGGCCTCGGGCAGCGTGTCGGTCTGGAACAGCGCGCGATTGCCCTGCTCGGTGCCCAGCTCCACCAGGCGCATGCCCTTGGCCTGGGTCCAGCGCCGCAGGAACGGCACCACGGCATAGCGGTTGCCATGCGCCACCGGCACGCCCATCGCGCGGAACAGCATTTCCTCGAAGCCGCCGCCACTGTCCAGGATCACGTGGACCGCGCCACGCGACGGCAGTTCGCTGGCGCGGATGTCGCCCTGCGAGCTGGGCACGCGCACGTGCTCGAGCAGCAGCTGGAACAGCCGGTCATCGCAGAGCGAAGCGCCCAGCAGTGCCTCGTTGTGCCGGGCCAGGATGCGCCGCCAGGCTTCGGGCTGCTGACGGGCGATGTCGACCAGCCCATCGATGAGCGCCTCGCCCAGCGCGTGCTGCACCGCGCTGTAGATGTCGTCGCGCTGCAGATCCTCGCGGCTGGCGGTGGGGGTCAGCCGGCTGGATTCGATCACCCCGCCAATGAACCCGGCCCATGGCGGCAGCAGGTCGCGTGCGTCGTCGTCGAGCAGCATCCCGCGCACGAACACCGACAGGTTGCGGTTGTCGCTGGTGCCGTAGGTCGCGCCGTCCTGCACCCACAGCAGCCCCACCGCGTCGCTTCCGCCTTCGGCGCGCAGGGGCATGCAGGCAATCGGCTCGAAGCTGCGTTCGAACTGCGCGGCAAATTCCAGCGCGCGGCGCTGTGCCTGCAGCGGATGCAGCGCGACGCCCGCCTGCGGGCGCCACGGCGGCGGCTCGGGATTGATCGCACGCGCGTCATGGCCGATATGGATGGGTTCGCCCAGCAGCGCGCAGTAGCGGCCCAGGATGTCGCGCAGGGTCTGCTCCTGGGCCAGGTGCGTGTAGCTGCCATGCAGTTCCAGCACCACCTCGGTACCCACCGCACGCGGAGGCATCGGCGATACCGTGTACTGCTCGGCATTGCTGGACACATAGCAATGGCCCAGTCCGGGTTGCTGGTAGGACGTGGTACGCACGGTGACCCGGCGCGCCAGCACGAATGCGGACAGGAAGCCCAGCCCGAACATGCCGATCAGCCCCTCGTCATCCTCGCCCGCCTGGCGCAGGCCACGGGTGTAGCCCACGCCGACGGTGGCCAGGTAGTCGTGGATTTCCTGCTGGGTCAGGCCCGCGCCGGTATCGACGATGCGCACGATGCCGTTGACCGCATCGCCATGCACCTCGATCCGCCCGGCCTCCTGCCAGTCGGCCTGTTCCAGCCGCCGTCGCACCAGCGAATCGTGCGCGTTCTGCACCAGTTCCCGCAGCGCCACCACCGGGGTGGAATACAGGTGTTTGCCAAGGACGGTCATCAATCCGTTGAGGTCGACACCGGCGCGACGGATCTCGCTGGCGCCCTGCGTGTCCAGGGGAGTCGCGTGCATGTAATCGTTTTCTCTGGCGGGAACGGAAAACTAGCACAGCCTGGCCACGGTTTGCCTGCGCGGCCGCGTGCGCCGGAAATGCCCGATTCAGATCGCGTCGATCGCTTCGGACAACCGTTCCACGGCGATGACTTCCATGCCCTTGACGCTGCCGGTCTTCGGTGCGTTCGCCTTGGGCACGATGGCGCGCTTGAAGCCATGCGTGGCCGCTTCGCGCAGTCTGTCCTCGCCGTTCGGCACCGGCCGGATCTCGCCGGAGAGGCCGACTTCGCCGAACGCGATGGTCTTCTCCGCCAGCGGCCGGTCCTGCAGCGAGGACAGCACCGCCAGCAGCACCGGCAGGTCCACCGCCGTCTCCTGCACGCGGATGCCGCCCACCACGTTCACGAACACGTCCTGGTCGCCGACCAGCACGCCACCGTGCCGGTGCAGAACCGCCAGCAGCATCGCCAGGCGGTTCTGCTCCAGCCCCACCGCCACCCGGCGCGGGTTGGACAACGGCGAGGCATCCACCAGCGCCTGCACTTCCACCAGCAGCGGGCGGGTGCCTTCCCGGGTGACCATCACGCAGCTGCCCGGCTGGCGGGTGCTGCCGCCGGACAGGAAGATCGCCGAGGGATTGGAGACTTCCTTCAGCCCCTTCTCGCCCATGGCGAACACGCCCAGCTCGTTCACCGCGCCGAAGCGGTTCTTGAACGCGCGCAGCAGGCGGAAGCGACTGCCGCTCTCGCCCTCGAAGTACAGCACCGCGTCCACCATGTGTTCCAGCACGCGCGGGCCGGCAATGCCGCCTTCCTTGGTGACATGGCCGACCAGGAACACGGCGGTGCCGGTCTCCTTGGCGAAGCGCACCAGCCGCGCCGCGCTCTCGCGCACCTGGCTCACCGAGCCCGGGGCGGCGGTGAGCGACTCGGTCCACAGCGTCTGCACCGAATCGGCCACGATCAGCTTCGGCTTCGCCGCACTGGCGTGCTGCAGGATCGCCTCCACCTGGGTTTCGGCCAGCGCATTGACGTTGTCCAGCGGCAGGTCCAGCCGCACCGCGCGCCCGGCCACCTGCGACAGCGATTCCTCACCGGTGATGTACAGCACCGGCAAGCCGGCCGCCATCTTCGCCACCGCCTGCAGCAGCAGGGTCGATTTGCCGATGCCGGGGTCGCCCCCCACCAGCACCACCGCGCCTTCCACCAGGCCGCCGCCCAGCACCCGGTCGAATTCGCCGATGCCGGTGCTCACGCGCAGGTGTTCGGTCTGCTGCACGTCCTTGAGCGCCATGATCTTCGGCGCATCGACCTTGCCGGCCCAGCCGGAACGGCGCGCGGCCGGCGACTTGGCCGCCGTGGCGCTTCCCAGGGTGATCTCGGTCAGCACGTTCCAGGCGCCGCACTCGGTGCACTGCCCCTGCCACTTGCTGTATTCCGCGCCGCATTCGCTGCACACGTAGGCGGTAAGCCGCTTGGCCATGTCAAATCCAATTCAGTTGCTGCCGGGCAGGATAGCCGAGCCGCGTCGCAGCAACCGAGACGTGCGCCAAACCGCAGCCCGGACGCCGCTCAAGCAATGCCGGGCCCGGCCGATACCGTGGCGGGCTCCCCTGCCTTTCCCTCTTCGTACCTCCAGGCGTTTCCATGACCGGCACCTACAGCCAGAGTCTCGTCGTTTTCTCGCTGCTGGTTGCCATCCTCGCCTCCTACACGGCGCTGGACATGGCCGGCCGGCTGGCCAGCACCGAAGGCCGCGTGGCCCGCTGGTGGCTGGCCGGTGGCGCTGCCGCCATGGGCCTGGGGATCTGGTCCATGCACTTCGTGGGCATGCTGGCCTTCGACCTGCCCATTCCGGTGGGCTACGACCTGGCCATCACCCTGTACTCGCTGGCCGCATCGGTGGGCGCCTCCGCGTATGCCCTGTGGCTGGTCTCGCGCGCCGAACTGCCGTGGCCGCGACTGACCGCCGGCGCCGTGCTGATGGGGCTGGGCATCGCCTGCATGCACTACCTGGGCATGGCCGCCATGCGCATGCAGCCCGGCATCGACTATGACCCCGCATGGTTCGCCGCCTCGCTGCTGATCGCCATCGTCGCCGCGGGTGCGGCGCTGTGGATCGCCTTCCGGCTGCGCACCGAACAGCGCCGCCCGGCCCTGCTGCGCGGCCTGGCCTCGCTGGTGATGGGCCTGGCCATCGTCGGCATGCATTACACCGGCATGGCCGCCGCCCGCTTCCCCGAGGGCAGCATCTGCGGCGCCGCCAATGCGGGTGGCCTGGACAGCAAGTGGCTGGCGGTGCTGGTCATCGTCACCACCCTGGCCACGCTGGGCATCGCGCTGATTGCCTCGCTGTTCGACCGGCAGATGCGGACCCGCACCGGCCTGCTGGCCGAGTCGCTGGCGCAGGCGAATGAAAAACTGCTGCAGGCCGCCCTGCACGACCCGCTGACCCAGCTGCCCAACCGCATGCTGCTGCAGGACCGGATCGAGCAGACCATCGAAAAAGCCAAGCGGCGCAATTTCAGCTTCGCGGTGATGTTCTGCGACCTCGACGGGTTCAAGGCCGTCAACGACGCCTACGGTCACCAGCTCGGCGACAAACTGCTGATCCAGGTCAGCGACCGCGTGCGCGGGCTGCTGCGCGGGCACGACACCTTCGCGCGGCTGGGCGGCGACGAGTTCGTCATCGTGTTCCAGCTTGACGTACCCGAAGATGCGGCGGTGATCGCCGAACGCATCATTGCAGCGGTGGGCGCGCCGTTCGAGATCGACGGCCTGGACCTGCAGGTGACCGCCAGCCTCGGTATTGCGCTGTACCCGACCGACGCCGGGACCGAACGCGAGCTGATGGCACACGCCGACGCGGCCATGTACCACACCAAGGAGTCGGGCCGGAACGGCTATACCTTCTTCACCGAATCCATGCACGTCAGCGCCAACCGCCAGCTCAAGCTGCTGCAGGAGCTGCGCCACGCCATCCAGCGCGAAGAGCTGGTGCTGCACTACCAGCCCAAGTTCCGCGCCGACGGCGGCGGGGTCATCGGTGCCGAAGCCCTGGTGCGCTGGCAGCATCCGGGATTGGGGCTGCTGGGGCCCGACGCCTTCATTCCCATTGCCGAACGCAGCGGACTGATCCTGCCGCTGGGCGACTGGGTACTGGACAAGGCCTGTGCGCAGCTGCGGCAGTGGCATGACGCCGGGCACGCAACGTGGTCGATGGCGGTGAACCTGTCGCCGCTGCAGTTCGCCTCCACCACGCTGCTGGGTACGGTTACGCGCACGCTGGAAAAGCACGGCCTGGCGCCGCATCACCTGACCCTGGAGGTGACCGAAACCACCGCCATGCAGGACGTGGAAGCCAGCCTGCAGATCCTGCACGGACTGACCGCGATGGGGGTCAAGATTTCCATCGACGATTTCGGTACGGGCTATTCCAGCCTGCTGTACCTCAAGCGCATGCCGGCCACCGAGCTGAAGATCGACCGTGCGTTCGTGCGCGACCTGGAAGACAACGCCGAAGATGCGGCGATCGTGTCCTCGATCGTGGCACTGGGGCGCTCGCTGCAGCTGCAGATCGTCGCCGAGGGCGTGGAGACGGCCGGACAGCGCGCGTATCTCAACGAACTGGGCTGCGACCTGCTGCAGGGCTACCACCTGGGCAAGCCGGTAGACGCCGAGGCGTTCCTGCGCAACGCGGCGTAGCCGACGGGTAGCGCCGACGGGTAGAGCCGACTGTTAGTCGGCTGCTCTTCGCGCGCACCCGCCCCCGCATGATTCATGCATGGCGTTGCCGACTAACAGTCGGCACTACCGTCCAGGGCGACGTTCCCGTCCGGAGCAACGCGGCGTAACCGACGGGTAGCGCCGACTGGTAGAGCCGACTGTTAGTCGGCTGCTCTTCGCGCGCACCCGCCCCGCATTCTTCATGCATGGCGTTGCCGACTAACAGTCGGCACTACCGTCCGGGGCGGCGTTTCCGTCCGGAGCAACGCGGCGTAACCGACTGGTAGAGCCGACTGTTAGTCGGCTGCTCTTCGCGCGCACCCGCCCTCGCATTCTTCATGCATGGCGTTGCCGACTAACTGTGATCTCTCAGTAGGTTGTTCATCCGGGACATCTTTGGAAAATGGTGGTTACCACACCTGTCCACGCCCAAAGAGCCCGGATGAAC
>NZ_JBITVZ010000026.1:0-30093 GCF_044543385.1 Stenotrophomonas sp. NPDC077420 | reverse complement strand
CCGAATAGCTGTGTAACCCGCAATGGCACACTGCCTTGGCAGTCCATCCCCACTAAAGCGAGCATCGGCATGAACTCACCGTCGTCCCATGACCATCACCATTCTGCAGGCGCAGCCCCTGTCGAGGCTGCGGATGGACGGGTCACCGATCCGGTCTGTGGCATGCAGGTCGATCCCGCCACGACGCAGCATCATGCGACCCACGCCGACACACCTTTCCACTTCTGCTCGGAGCGATGCCGCGCGAAGTTCGTGGCCGATCCGGAGCGCTATCTGACGCCCCAGGACGAACCCGAGGTGGCACAGCCCCGCGCCATCTACACCTGCCCGATGCACCCGGAAGTCCGGCAACAAGGTCCAGGCAACTGTCCCTTCTGCGGCATGGCGCTGGAGCCGGAAATGCCGAGCCTGGAGGACGATGACAATCCGGAACTTCGCGACTTCTCGCGCCGGTTCTGGTGGACGCTTCCGCTGACTGTGGTGACGCTCGTGCTGGCCATGTTCGGCCAGTACCTCCCGCGTGTCGTGCTGGGCGACGTGCAGATCCTGCCGTTGTCGATCGACGTGCAGACCTGGGTCGAGCTGGTCTTGACCACACCAGTCGTGCTGTGGGCCGGCTGGCCGTTCTTCGAGCGCTGCGTGCAGTCGATCCGCAACCGCAGCCCGAACATGTTCACCCTCATCGGGATTGGCGTTGCGGCCGCCTTTGGCTACAGCCTGGTCGCCACGCTGGCACCCGGCTTGTTCCCACCGTCGTTTACCGAACATGGGCGCGTCGGGGTGTACTACGAGGCGGCGGCGGTGATCGTTTCGCTGACCCTGCTCGGCCAGATGCTGGAACTGCGGGCGCGCTCGAAAACGTCCGCGGCGATCAAGGGCCTGCTTGGCCTGGCGCCGAAGGAAGCCCGGCGGGTCAACGCCGACGGCACCGAGGAAGACATCCCGCTGACCCACGTCCACGTCGGCGACCACCTGCGCGTGCGTCCCGGCGAGAAGGTGCCGGTGGATGGCGAAGTGGTGGAAGGCCGCTCCAGCGTCGACGAGTCGATGCTCACGGGTGAACCGATTCCGGTCGAGAAGACCGCAGGCGACCAGGTCATCGGCGCGACCCAGAACGGCACCGGCGCGCTGGTGATCCGCGCCGCCAAGGTGGGCTCCGACACCGTGCTGTCGCAGATCGTGCAGCTGGTCGCGCAGGCGCAGCGCTCCCGCGCGCCGATGCAGCGGATGGCCGATATCGCGGCCTACTGGTTCGTGCTCGCGGTGCTGGCGATCGCGGTGGCCACCTTCTTTATCTGGGGCTCCTTCGGTCCGGAGCCGGCCTGGACCTTTGCGGTGCTCAACGCGGTCTCGGTACTGATCATCGCCTGCCCCTGCGCGCTGGGCCTGGCGACGCCGATGTCGATCATGGTCGCCACGGGCAAGGCGGCGCAGGTGGGCGTGCTGTTCCGCGACGCCGAGGCCATCGAGCACATGCGCCGCATCGACACCCTGATCGTCGACAAGACCGGCACCCTCACCGAGGGGCGCCCCGCCTTCAAGGAAGTCGTGGCCTTCGAGGGCTTCGACGCCGACCGGGTCTTGCACCTGGCCGCCAGCCTGGACCAGGGCAGCGAGCACCCGCTGGCCGACGCCATCGTCGCCGAGGCTCGACGCCGGAACTTCGAGTTCGACCGCGTGGAGGACTTCGACTCGGTGACCGGCATGGGTGTGCGCGGGTCCGTGGCCGGCCATGCGCTTGCGCTGGGCAATACCGCGCTCATGGACGACCTGGGCGCCAATCCCGCTGCGCACGTCGACGTGGCCGAGCGGATGCGCCGCGAGGGCGCGAGCGCCATGTTCCTGGCCGTGGACGGGCGCCTGGCGGGGCTGGTCGCGGTTGCCGACCCGATCAAGGCGTCGGCCGCGGCGGCCATCAACGAGCTCCACGCCGCCGGGCTGCGCATCATCATGGCCACCGGCGACGGGCTCACCACCGCACGGGCCGTGGCCACCGAGCTGGGCCTGGACGAGGTGCATGGCGAAGTCCGCCCCGAGGACAAGGCCGAGCTGGTGCAGCGCCTCAAGCGCGAAGGCCGGCGGGTGGCGATGGCGGGCGACGGCATCAACGACGCCCCGGCGCTCGCCGCGGCCGACGTCGGCATCGCCATGGGCACGGGCACCGACGTCGCGATGTCCAGTGCCCAGATCACCCTGGTCAAGGGCGACCTGCGGGGCATCCTGCGCGCCCGGAAGATCTCCCAGGCCACCGTGGCCAACATGAAGCAGAACCTCACCTTCGCGTTCCTCTACAACGCGCTGGGGGTGCCGGTCGCGGCCGGGGTGCTCTACCCCGCATTCGGGATCTTGCTGAGCCCGATGGTCGCGGCGCTTGCGATGAGCTTGAGCTCGGTGTCGGTGGTGGCCAACGCCCTTCGCCTTGCCAAGTCGGCCGCCGTACCGTCCTCGCCGACCACATCTGTGCCGCGCCAGCCCCTGGGCCTGGCCAAGGATTGACTTGGATCAATTGCATCGGTTCCAGTAAGAGGTAAGCTCACGCCATGGTCCGCATCCGCCATCGGAACTTGTTCCAGCGCACCGCCCTCCTCGCGATGGTGGCCCTGCTCTGGTCCCAGTTCGCGCTCGCAGGCCATGGCGATTGCCTGGATCTCCCAGTCACGCCGGCGGCGTTTGTCGCTGCCGCCACCGACACCCGACACGACCATGGCCACGGCTGCGATGCCGAGCTCCCCTCAGCGAGCAAGGCAGTGTGCGACGCGCACTGCACCGAGGGTGACATCTCGGCGGACAGTGGGCGCATCCCTTCGATTCCGCCGCTGCTGGCCGAAGCCTGGTTCTCCTGGCTTGCGATCGCCGCGATTGCGGATGCTGCGCCAGGTGTCACGGCTACATGGGTGGATTCGCCGCCCAGACCCGCCTGGCACCGACCTACCGCCCATCCAGCGGCACTCCTGCTGATCTGATGCCTGGACGCTGACTGCTCCGCACGTCTGTGCGGCGCAGTCCTGTGCGTTCGCGCCGTGGCTGCGTCACGGCATGTGTTCCTGCCCTCGTCCGAGCGACCTGCGTCGCGTCGGCCCAAGGACACTGATATGGCATCCCCGTTCGACCGACTGCCGGCCAGGCGCCTGCACCCTCGCCCTCTGTCCCGCCGTCTGCCACCGCTCCGGCACCTTCTTGCCGGCGTGCTTGCCGGCGCCTTGTGGGCCCTGGCGCTGCCGGTGACCGCCACCGAACCCGTCCCGGGGCACAGCCTCGAGTCGATCCGCGCCTGGGTTCTGGAACACAACCCGGAATTGCGGGCCATGGACTTCGAGGCCCAGGCCGCCGAAGCACGGATCCAGCCAGCGGGCGCCCTACCCGACCCGACGGCTTCCCTTGGATTCCGCGGCCTCGATCCGGACAAGCCCTGGCGCTCCGCCGGTGCCGAGCGCGAGGTCAACTACGCGCTGCGCCAGCGCCTCCCGCTTTGGGGCAAGCGCGCCCTGGCGCGGACCGCGGCCAGCCAGGACGCGGTCGCGGTCGGACTCGATCGCCTCACCACTGCGCGCGACTTGCTGGCCGACGCCGAGGCGGCCTACGCACGCTACTGGCATGCCGACCAGGCCGTGGCCGTGCTTGATCGCCGCATCGCCCTGCTCCGCCAGGTGGAAGAGATGGCCGGCGTGCGCTACGCCCTGGGTCGCGCGGCGCAGCAGGATGCCATCCGCGCCCAGGTCGAGCAGACCAGCCTCCAGCGCGAGCGGATCGAACGCCTCGCGACCAAGCAGGAGGCGGCCGCCACCTTGAACGCGGTGCTGGGGCGCCGGTCCGATGCACCGCTGGCGACTCCCGACGAGGCGCCGCGCCTCGCCGTCCACAGCGCCTCGCTTGCCGAGGCACTGGATGACGCCGATGCGCATCCCGCGGTGCGCTCGCAGCAGGCTCGCGCCGAGGCGGCGCGCACGAACGTGGTACTGCAGCGTCGCAACCGCTTTCCCGACATCACCCTGGGCGTGGGTGCGATGCAGTTCGGCAACGGCATCGAGAGCACCGAGCTGATGTTCGAGGTCGAGATCCCGTTCCAGCAGCGTGCCCGCCGCGAGCGCGAGCGCGAATCGCGCCTGCTCGAAGACGCAGCGCTTGCCCGCAGGGACGCCACGCTGCGGGCCGTCGAGGAACGCGGCGCTTCCGCCTGGTCGCAGTGGACCAACGCGCGCGAGCGTCGCGGACTGATCGAGAACACGCTGCTGCCGCAGGCCGACGCCACCTGGCAGTCCGCCCTGGCCAGCTACCAGGTCGGTGAAGTCGACTTCGGGACGCTGCTGGAAGCACTCAATGAATGGCAGGGCGCCGACCTCGCACGGGTCGATGCACTGCGTGACGAACTGTTGGGCGCCGCCGCCGTGCGCGCCATCGAAGGAGAGATCCGATGACCCGTGTCCAGACCCTGTCGCTCGCCATCGGCGTTGCACTCGCCGCCCTCGCCGTCGGCTGGATTGCCGGCCGCGCCACGAACGACTCCCCGACCGCGGGCACGTCGATCGACGGCCCGGCCGCAGAACGCAAGGTGCTCTATTACCGCAATCCCATGGGCTTGGCGGACACGTCGCCGGTGCCGAAGAAGGATTCGATGGGTATGGACTACGTCCCGGTCTATGCCGACGACGCACCGCCGGCGGCACCGGGCACGGTGGTGCTGCCGCCGGACAAGGTGCAGGCGCTGGGCGTGCGCACCGAAGCGGTCAAGCGCGGAGCCCTGTCCGCTACCGTGCGCACCAGCGGCACGGTCGAGGTCGACGAGACCCGGCAGTACGCGATCGCCCCGCGCTTCGAAGGCTGGGTGGAGCGGCTGTACGCGAACCAGACCGGCATGCGGGTCAGCGCCGGGCAGCCGCTGCTCTCCGTCTACAGCCCGCAGCTGGCCGCGGCGCAGCAGGAATACCGGCTGGCCGACGAGACCGCCCGCAGGCTGGCCGGGTCCGATCCCGCGAGCGCGGCGTCGATGGTCCGCCTGCGCGATGCCGCCCGCACCCGCCTGCGCAACTGGGAAATCAGTGACGCGCAGATGGGCAAGACGGGCCTGGTGCTCACCGCGCCCGCGGACGCGGTCGTGATCGAGAAGCCGGTGGTCCAGGGCGCGCGTTTCGAGCCCGGCGAAACCATCCTGCGCCTGGCGGACCTGTCGAAGGTGTGGGTGATCGCCAAGGTGCCGGCGGCGCAGGCCGCGGGTATCCAGCCCGGCCAAACGGCCCGCTTTGAAACCGTGGCCCTGCCGGGCCAGGTGGCCGAGGGCGAGGTCACCTTCGTGCAGCCCGTCATCGATGCGATGACGCGCACCGTGGATGTGCGCATCGCCCTGCCCAACCCCGCTGGCGACCTGCGGCCCGGGCTGTATGGGACGGTGGTGCTGGAGGAGCCGGGGGCTGGACCGGTCCTGACCGTTCCGCGCTCGGCCGTGCTCGACAGCGGCACGCGCCAGGTGGTGCTGGTCGAGACCGGCCCTGGCCGCTTCGCACCGCGCGATGTCAGCCTGGGGCGGCGCGGCGGCGATCGCATCGAGATCCTCGACGGCCTGACCGAGGGCGAGCAGGTCGTGGTCTCCGCCAACTTCCTGATCGACGCCGAAAGCAACCTGCAGTCGGCACTCCAGGGTCTTGAGGGTCACACAGGACACGGCGCGCCTTCGGGCACCGCTGAGGATCCACACGCCGGGCACGGCGAGGACGCCGCCGACCCGCACGCAGGTCATGGTGACGAGGCCTCTGATCCGCACGCCGGTCATTCCATGCCGGCTACCCCGGAAGAGACTCCGCCCGCCCCCACCGGCCACGAGGGGCACTGACATGCTTGGCCGTCTCGTTGAATGGTCGGTGCGCAACGTCTTCCTGGTGCTGCTGATGGCGCTGGCGATTGTCGCCGGTGGCATCTACGCACTGATGAACACGCCGCTGGACGCACAACCGGATCTGTCGGACGTGCAGGTGATCGTGTTCACGGAGTACCCGGGGCAGGCGCCCCAGGTGGTCGAGGACCAGGTCACCTATCCGCTGACCAGCGCCCTGCTCGCGACGCCGAAGTCGAAGGACGTCCGCGGCTTCTCGTTCTTCGGCGCCTCCTTCATCTACGTCATCTTCGAAGAAGGCACGGACCTGTACTGGGCGCGCTCGCGCGTGCTCGAGAACCTCAACGTCGCGTCGAAAAACCTGCCGGCTGGCGTGGCACCGGCACTGGGACCCGACGCGTCCGGCGTGGGCTGGGTCTACCAGTACGTGCTGCAGAGCGACCGCCACTCGCTGGACGAGCTGCGCGCGATGCAGGACTGGTACCTGCGTTACCAGCTCACCACCGCGCCCGGCGTGGCCGAGGTCGCCAGCGTCGGCGGCTTCGTGCGCCAGTACTCGATCACCGTCGATCCGGTCCGGCTGCGCGAGTTCGACATCCCGATTTCACGCGTGTCCGAGGTGATCGCCGAGAGCAACCGCGACGTCGGCGGCCGCGTGATCGAGATGGCCGAGACCGAGTACATGGTGCGGGGCCGCGGCTACCTGCGCGGTATCGAGGATATCGAGAGCCTGGTTCTGCGCGCCGAAGGGGGCGCACCGGTGCTGATCGGCGACGTCGCCCGGGTCGAACTGGTACCCGATGAGCGCCGTGGCATCGTCGACCTGGACGGCGAAGGCGACGTTGTGGGCGGGATCGTCATTGCGCGCTTCGGCGAAAACGCCCTGGCCGTGATCGGGGGGGTGAAGGACAAGATCGCCCAGCTTGCGAGTGGACTCCCCGAGGGCGTCAGCGTCCAGGCGGTCTACGACCGCTCCGATCTCATCGTGCGCGCGATCAAGACGCTACGCACGACGCTGCTCGAGGAGAGCCTGATCGTCGCACTGGTGTGCCTGGTATTCCTGTTCCATGCGCGCAGCGCGCTGGTCGCGATCGTCATGCTGCCCGTCGGCGTGCTGATCGCGGTGATCGCGATGCGCATGCTGGGCATGAACTCCAACATCATGAGCCTGGGCGGCATCGCGATCTCGATTGGCGTGATGGTCGACGCGGCGATCGTGATGATCGAGAACGCGCACAAGCACATCGAGCGCTCCGACGGCTCCCGCAGCCGGACCCAGCTGATCATCGATGCCTGTCGCGAGGTCGGGCCGGCGCTGTTCTTCAGCCTGATGATCATCACCGTTTCGTTCCTGCCCGTGTTCGCCCTGGAGGCTCAGGAAGGTCGCCTGTTCAAGCCGCTGGCCTTCACCAAGACCTTCGCGATGGCCGGTGGCGCGCTGTTGTCGATCACGCTGGTACCGGTACTCATGCTGCTGTTCGTGCGCGGCAAGATCGTGCCCGAGCACAAGAATCCGGTGAACCGGTTCCTGGTTGCGGCCTATCGGCCGGTGATCAACGTCGTTCTGCGGCATCGCATGGCCACAATCATGTTTGCGTTGGCCGCCCTGTTTGCAAGCCTGTGGCCTGCATCGCGGCTGGGCAGCGAGTTCATGCCAACCCTCAACGAAGGCACGCTGCTGTACATGCCCGCGTCGCTTCCGGGCATGTCGGTGACCAAGGCCTCGGAGCTGCTGCAGCAGCAGGACCGGATCATCAAGGGCTTCCCGGAAGTGGAGTCGGTGTTCGGCAAGGCGGGCCGTGCCCTGACGGCCACCGATCCCGCACCGCTGGAGATGTTCGAGACCGTCATCAACCTCAAGCCCGAGGACGAATGGCGGGACGGCATGACCACCGACAAGCTCATCGCCGAGATGGACGCGGCGCTGAAGTTCCCGGGCGTCGCCAACTCCTGGACGATGCCGATCAAGGCGCGCACCGACATGCTGGCCACCGGCATCCGCACGCCCGTGGGCATCAAACTCTTCGGCACGGACCTTGAGCAACTCGACGCGCTGGCCACCGAGATCGAAGCCGTGGTGCGCGAAGTGCCGGGCACGACCAGCGCGTTCGCCGAACGCCTGACCGGCGCCTACTACCTCGACATCACCCCCGACCTTGGCAGCCTGGCCCAGTACGGCGTCACCCTGGGCGAGGTGCAGAACGTGGTGGCCGCCGCGCTGGGCGGCGAGATCGTCACCACCATCCTCCAGGGCCGCGAACGCTTCAGCGCGATCGTGCGCTATCCCCGCGAACTCCGCGACGATCCGCACCGGATAGGCAGCCAAGTCCTTGTGCCGGTGCCCGGCGGCGCCCAGGTGCCGCTGGGCGAACTGGCGCGGATTGAGGTCAGGAAGGGTGCGCCGAGCATCCGCACCGAGAACGCGATGCTGGCGGCGTACATCTACGTCGACACCCGAGAGAGCGATCTCGGCCGCTACGTGAAGGCTGCGCAGGAAGCGGTCACCGAGCAGGTGCAGTTCCCGCCTGGCTACTACGTGACCTGGAGTGGACAGTACGAATACATGCAACGTGCCGCGGAGAAGATGCGTGTCGTCGTTCCGGTGACGCTGGCGCTGATTTTCCTGCTGCTGTACCTCAACTTCCGCCGTGTCACCGAGTCGCTGATCGTGATGCTGTCGGTGCCCTTCGCACTGGTCGGTGGCATCTGGCTGATGTGGATGCTCGACTACAACACCAGCGTCGCGGTGATCGTGGGCTTCATCGCGCTGGCCGGCGTCGCCGCGGAAACCGGCGTGGTGATGCTGATCTACCTCGACCACGCACTTGAAGCGCGTGCCGCGCAGAGGCAGGCCGAAGGCCGGGCACTGGATTCACGGGACCTGCGCGAGGCCATCATCGAAGGCGCGGTCGACCGCGTGCGCCCGAAGATGATGACCGTGGTCGCGATCATGGCGGGCCTGCTGCCCATCATGTGGAGCAGCGGTACTGGCTCGGAAGTCATGCGCCGAATCGCTGCGCCGATGGTAGGTGGCATGGTGTCTTCGACCATCCTCACCCTGGTCGTGATCCCGGCGCTGTACTCGCTGATCAAGCAGCGGCAGCTGGCCAGGAAGCCGCACCCCTCCTCCGCACTACCCAAGGAGAAGTAGTGATGGGGCCGTTCAACGCAGGCAGGGACCGACGGCTCATGCAACTGTGGCCGCGAACATCCGTCCGTCCACGGCCAATTCGCGCGTTACTGGCTTCGCCCACCGCAAGGCCGGTTGACCTGTGTGCGAGACACAGGTCTAGCCTGATCAACACCTCGCCGGGAGCAAGCCGATGACGACCAAGGAAGAAGTGACGCTGCCGCTGATGACGGTCCGCCAGCTGGCACGGCAGGGCGATGTCACGGTGCATGTGGTGCGCAACTACCTGCGGCGCGGTCTGTTGCAAGCGGCCACGCATACCGAGGGCGGCTACCAGTTGTTCTCCACCTCGGAGCTCCTTCGCCTGCACTTCATTCGCACGGCGCAACACCTTGGCTTCACGCTGGGGGAAATCGAGGAAATCATCCACCACAGCCTGCTGCGACATAGTCCCTGTCCGCTTGTGCGGGACATCATTCGGCGCAGGCTCGACGACACCCGCCAACAACTGGACAGGCTGCTCGCCATGCACGGACGAATGGAGCGTGCCATCCACGCCTGGGCGGAGCTTCCGGACTCCATTCCGACTGGCGATGACGTCTGCGCATTGATCGAATCTGTTGCCGCTGCTGAAGGCGGCGGGTTCGTCAAGTCCACCCCCCGGCGACTTCTTGGACGCCGCCCCACAGAGGAGAATTTGCCATGACAGCCTCCAGTCCTGCCCCCTCAGGCTCCCGACGCTGGGTCTTCTGGATCTTCCTGGCGCTGGCCGTGTTCTATCTCGCCGTCGAGCACCGCGCCCACCTTGGGGGGACGCTTCGCTGGTTGCCCCTGGCCATCCTGCTGCTATGTCCCTTGATGCATGTGTTCATGCACAAGGGGCATGGCGGTCATGGAGGTTCCGGAAGTCATGGGCGCGACGGCAATGCCGACGACACACCCCATGGCCAGCATGAGAGCCGTAGCAAGCGGGCACTGAACGACGAAACGTCCGACACCTCGAACGGAGGGCACTGACATGCAGGCACCCGACTCCGGCTACGGTCTTTGGCTCCTCGCCGCCATCAACGCCGCGTTCTTCATCTTCTTCGCCTGGAGCTTCTACAAACCGCTGACCCGTTGGGACTGGCGTGGGTTCGGTATGTTCTCCGCCTTCGTCGTGGCCCTGTTCGCGGAAATGTATGGCTTCCCGCTGACGCTGTACGTCCTGGGCGGCTGGCTCAGCGCCAACTATCCGCAGGTGGACTGGCTGAGCCATGACGCGGGCCATCTGCTCGAGATGTGGTTCGGCTGGCGCGCCAACCCGCATTTCGGCCCATTCCACATCGCAAGCTTCGTCCTGATCGGCGGCGGCTTCTGGCTGCTGTCGGCCGCCTGGCCGGTGCTGTATCGGGCACAGCGTGAAGGCCGGCTCGCCCGCGAGGGCGTGTATGCGCGCATGCGTCACCCGCAGTACGTCGCCTTCCTGCTCGTGCTGACCGGTTTCCTGCTGCAGTGGCCCACGCTGCTCACGCTCGCCAGCTATCCAGTGCTCGTGTGGGCCTATGCCCGCCTGGCGCGTCGTGAGGAAAAAGACTGCTTGAGCCGCTTCGGCGACGACTACGTCCGCTACATGCAGGAAGTGCCGGCCTTCATCCCGCGACGCCGGCGCGGCCCCGCTCCATCCCAAGGAGAAACCCGATGACGCACGTCCACAAACCCACTGTGCGCACGCGCACCTGGCCCATCGGCGACATGGTGAGTGCCGGCTGCGCGCGCACGCTGGAGAAGGCCGTGGCCGCGCTGCCTGGAGTCAACGCCACCAGCGCGAATTTCGCTACCGCGACCCTGCAGGTGTCCTACGACCCGGCCCGCCTGTCGGCGGGCGCGGTCGCCACCGCGATCCGCGACTGCGGCTTCCAATGCAACGCGCCGATGCCCGATGCCGACCCCGCCGCAGGCGCGCACGCCCATGCTGCGCATGCCGGGCACGGACAGGAATTGGCCGCAGAGCGCCCCGCTGACGCCCACGCCGGCCACGGCGATGACGCCACGGATGCCGGGGGCCACGACGCCCATGCGGGCATGAACCACGGCAGCGATCTGCACGCCGCGGCGCGCGACATGGGCCGCCGCTTCCTGGTCGCCCTCGCCTTCGCGATCCCGGTATTCGTGTGGTCGCCCATGGGCGGGCTGATAGAGCCGCCGCCGGTGCCGTTCGGACTGCGCGAGAACGTCTGGTTGTTCCTGCTGGCGACCGGCGCCGTGCTGTATCCGGGCTGGCCATTCTTCAGCGCCGCGATCCGGTCCCTGCGACGGGGTGTGCTGGACATGGCGGTCCTGGTGCTCCTGAGCGTGGGCACAGGTTACGGTTTCAGCATCGCGTCGACGTTCTTCTTCGACGGGCCGAACTTCTACGAGGCCTCGGCCGTCCTGCTGACCTTCGTCCTGCTTGGCCACTGGCTCGAGATGCGGGCTCGCGCCGGCGCCTCGGACGCCATGAAAGCGCTGCTGAAGCTGTCCCCACCCCGCGCGGTCGTCCGGCGCGAGGGGCAGGAGCTCGACATTCCCACCGCTGAAGTGCTGGTCGGCGAGACCGTGATCGTGCGGCCCGGGGCGAAGATCCCGGTCGATGGCATCGTGACGGAAGGCAGCTCTCAGGTCGACGAATCCATGCTGACCGGCGAGTCGATGCCGGTGCGCAAGGATCCCGGAGAGTCCGTCGTCGGCGGATCGATCAACAAGAGCGGCGCATTCGCCTACACCGCCACCAAGATCGGCAGCGACACGGCACTGGCGCAGATCATCAAGCTGGTCCAGACCGCGCAGAACTCCAAGGCGCCCGCGCAGCTGCTCGCCGACCGCGCCTCGCAATGGCTGGTGCTGGCTGCGATCGTGATCGGGCTGCTGACCTTCGCGGTCTGGTTCTGGTGGCTGGGACAGCCGCTGCTGTTCGCGCTCACGCTGACGATCACCGTCTTCGTCATCGCCTGCCCCGATGCACTCGGTTTGGCCACGCCGATGGCGATCATGATCGGCACTGGCCTGGGGGCACGACACGGCATCCTCTTCAAGCATGCCGAATCGATTGAGAAGAGCGCACGCCTGGACGTGGTGATCTTCGACAAGACCGGCACCCTGACGGTCGGCGCCCCCGAGGTGGTCGACATGGCGGTCGCGCCGGGCTGGACGCAGGAGCGGTTGCTGGCCGCGGCCGCCGCGGTCGAGGCGCACTCCGAGCACCCGCTGGCGCAGGCCATCCTGAAGCGTGCCGGTCCGGTAGCCGAGCGCGCTACCGCGTTCACCAACATCGATGGCCAGGGCGCTACCGGCGTGGTTGACGGGGTGCAGGTGGTGCTGGGCAACCGGATCCTGATGGTCGAGCACGGCATCGACCTCTCGGTATTGGAAGCGGAGGCTGCGCGCCTCACCGGTGCCGGTCGCACGGTGATCTATGCCGGGGTGGGTGACCGGCTCGCAGGCTTCTTCGCGATTGCCGACGCGATCCGGGAGACCTCGCGCGCGGCCATCGACGAATTGCACCGGCGCAACATCAAGGTGGCGATGATCACCGGCGACAACCGCCCCACGGCCGAGCGCGTGGCACAGGACCTGGGAATCGACATCGTGCTGGCCGACGTGCTGCCGGGCGGCAAGGCCGATGAGGTCATCAAGCTGCAGTCGCAGGGCCTCAAGGTCGGCATGGTGGGCGACGGCATCAACGACGCACCGGCGCTCACCCAAGCCGACGTTGGGTTCGCGATCGGCGCCGGCACCGACGTCGCCATCGAGAGTGCCGACATCGTGCTCATGCACAGCGACCCTTATGACGTCGTTCGCGCGACCACCATCGCCCACGCCACTCTGCGCAAGATGCATCAGAATCTGGGCTGGGCCGTGGGCTACAACGTGCTGGCCTTTCCGCTGGCGGCCGGTGTGCTCTATCCGTTCGTGCTGTCGCCAGAAATCGCCGCGCTGTCGATGTCGGGCAGTTCGGTGATCGTCGCCCTCAACGCGTTGCTGCTCAAACGCCTTCCACTGGCGGATGCCGCCACCCCTCGCAGCCCATCTAAGGAGTCCACACCATGAATACGGTCACACACGTCGCCCATTCCAGACCCCGAGGTACCAATCGCAGCCATTGGGTCGCCGCACTGGCCCTCGCGCTCGCGTTCGCATTGCCGGGGGTCGTCTCCGCGAACGAGGGTGGGTTCCGCCACAACGTGTTGATGCGCGGCCAGGTGCTGGAAAAGCAGGACGGAACGCTTGTGGTCTGTGTCGGGCAGGCCGACGGTGCCCAGGTCGGGCAGGTGCTGGACGTGATCCGGCACAAGCGCCGTATCCGGCATTCGCGGGCCGGCGGTCCACGCTACCGCCGCGAGAACGTTGGCCAAGTGCGCATCGTCGAACTGTTCGACAGCCACTACGCGGAGGCTGAAGTGATCTCCGGGAGCCCCAAGGTCAACGACACAGTGGAGCTGATCCGCCCCTGACAGGCGCGCGGGCGATGCAGATGCGCCTCGGCCCTCGCCATGCCCTCCGCAATCACTTCCCTTCCAGGACAGGAGCCACACCATGACAGCGTCTTCCAACCCCACCCTGCAATTCCTCGGTGCCGCGGGCACCGTGACCGGCTCGCGCTACCTGGTCGAGGCCAACGGTCAGCGCGTGCTCGTGGACTGCGGCCTGTTCCAGGGCTACAAGCAATTGCGCGAGCGCAACTGGGCTCCGTTTCCCGTCGAGGCGTCATCAATCGACGCGGTGGTCCTGACCCACGCCCACCTGGACCATTCGGGCTACTTGCCCGCACTGGTCAAACAAGGGTTCCGCGGCCGGATCCACTGCACCCATGGCAGCGTGGCCCTGTGCGGCCTGCTGCTTCCCGACAGCGGACACCTGCTCGAAGAGGAGGCCAAGTACGCGGCCCGCAAGGGGTACTCCAAGCACAAGGAACCACGGCCGCTTTATACCGAGGATGACGCCCGCCGCAGCCTGAAGCAGCTCAAGGGGCATGACTATGGTCGCGACATCGAGGTCGCATCAGGCGTCACGATCCGCTTCCATCCTGCCGGCCACATCCTGGGCGCTGCCCATGTCAGCCTTGACGTCCAGGGCCAGCGCCTGCACTTCAGTGGCGACCTGGGACGGCAGCAGGAGTCGCTGATGAATCCGCCGACGCCCCTGCCCGCCTGTGACGTCCTGGTCTGCGAATCCACATATGGCAATCGGGAACACATTCCGATCGACCAAGAAGCCGAGCTGGCACCGATCATCCGCCGCGTTGCCGCCCGCGGGGGCGTGATCGTCATTCCCGCCTTTGCCATCGGCCGCGCCCAGGCGCTCATGCTGCATATCGCCCGGCTGCGTGAGCGCAAGGACATCCCTCGCGTGCCGGTCTACCTCAACAGCCCGATGGCGATCAACGCGACCCGGCACTACCACGACCACCACTCCGAGCACCACGTGTCCGACGAGGACTGCCAGCGGATGTTCGACGTGGCCACCTTCGTCAACACTGTAGAAGAGTCGAAGGCACTCAACCGCCAGCGCGGGCCGATGATCATCATCTCGGCCAGCGGCATGATCACCGGCGGGCGCGTGCTGCACCACATCGAGGCGTTCGGCCCCGATGACCGCAACGCGATCCTGCTCGCGGGCTACCAGGCCGGAGGAACACGCGGTGCCGCGCTGGCGGCAGGCAAGCGCACGTTGCGCATGTTCGGCCGCGAGGTCCCCATCCGCGCCGAGGTGGTGCAGCTGGAGGGCTTCTCCGGCCACGCCGACGCCGGGGAGCTGCTGGACTGGATGCGCACCGCGCCGTCCGCGCCGCGCATGGTCTACCTCACCCACGGCGAGCCCGACGCTGCAGACACGCTGCGCGGGCGCGTGCAGCGTGAACTGGGCTGGCGTGCGCGCGTGCCGGGGCACCTGGAGCAAGTCGGATTGGAGGATGCGAGATGACCACGCAGGCCCCGGGCCACACCCGCCTGCGCGTCACCCGTGCCGGCATCGACACCTACCAGCAGCCGGTGGTCTATATGCACCGCGACTGCGAGGTCTGTCGCTCGGAAGGCTTTGCCGCGTTGACGCGCGTCAGGCTGGACGTGGACGCCCGCACGCTGGTGGCGACGCTGAACGTGGTCATCGACGATCGGCTCGGCCTGGACGAGGTGGCGTTGTCGGAGGCCGCGTGGACGCTCCTCGATCCCGCGCCCGACGCCCTCGCCGGCGTCAGGCACGCGGAACCCGCGGCGTCGGCGGGCGCGCTCCGTGCCAAGGTGTTCGGCGCCCGGTTGGACGACGCGCAGTACTTCGCCCTGGTGCAGGACGTGATGGAAAGCAGGTTGTCGGACCTGGAGCTTGCAGCTTTCGTCACTGCCAGCGCGGGTGACCGCCTGGACCATGCGGAGACGACCGCGCTGACGCGAGCCATGATCTCCGTGGGCCAGCGCCTGGACTGGGGCGAAGGGCCGGTGCTGGACAAACACTGCGTAGGTGGCCTGCCGGGCAATCGCACCACCCCGATCGTGGTGGCCATCGTGGCTGCGCTGGGCTACCGCATCCCGAAGACCTCGTCGCGCGCGATCACGTCGCCCGCGGGCACCGCCGACACCATGGAAGTGATGGCGCCGGTGGCGCTCGACCTGGCGGCGATGCGCCGGGTGGTGGAGCGCGAGGGCGGCTGCATCGTGTGGGGTGGCAACGTGCGCCTGAGCCCGGCCGACGACATCCTGATCCGGGTCCAGCGCCCGCTGGATTTCGACAGCGACGGCCAACTGGTCGCCAGCGTGCTGTCGAAGAAGATAGCCGCGGGCTCCACCCACGTCCTGATCGACATGCCGGTGGGTCCGACGGCCAAGGTGCGAGGTGAGGCCGCGGCCCACAGCCTCGGCACGCGGCTTGCCCACACCGCGGGCGCGCTGGGATTGCAGTTGGGCATCCATCGCTCCGACGGCACCCAGCCGGTGGGTCGGGGAATCGGCCCGGCGCTCGAGGCGCACGACGTGCTCAAGGTGCTGCGCAACGCGGCCGATGCACCCGCCGACCTTCGCGAACGCGCACTTGCGCTGTCCGCGGCGCTGCTGGACATGGCAGCGGGCAGCAACGCCGGCACCGGACTGGAGCGCGCGCGCGGCGTGCTGGATTCCGGGGCGGCGCTGGCCAAGTTCCTGGCGATCTGCGAGGCCCAGGGAGGCTTCCGCGAACCGCCACGGGCGGCGTTCACCGCCGACGTCCCGGCGCCTGCATCGGGCCGCATCGCGGCGATCGACAACCGCAGGCTGGCCAAACTGGCCAAGCTGGCCGGCGCCCCGACATCCCCCACCGCCGGCCTCGAAACCGGTCTGCGGATCGGCGATACGGTCGAGCGCGGACAGCCCATGATGACCCTGCATGCGGAGTCGCCGGGAGAACTGGCCTACGCCCTGGAGCACGCCGCGACGCTGCAACCCTTTGTGCTTGGAGAGGTTCCATGACCCGTGTGCTGATGCCCTTCCCGGCCGATGCAGTGTTGGCCGGCACCATCAACCAGCCCCTGCAGGCGCGCATTGCACCCGTGGCCTGGCGGCACTTCCCCGATGGCGAGTCGCTGGTCACCCTGGACGACGCACTGGACGGCGCCGATGTGGCGATCCTGGCCAGCCTGCGCAACGCCGATGCCCTGGCCCTCCCGCTGCGCTTCGCCGCCCGGACCGCGCGCGAGTTCGGGGCTCGTTCGGTCGGCCTCATCGCACCCTACCTGGGGTATATGCGCCAGGACACCCGCTTCCATCGCGGCGAGGCGGTCAGTACACCGCTGTTTGCGCAATTCCTCGAAGAGGCTTTCGACTGGCTGGTGACCGTGGACCCGCACCTGCACCGCGTCGAGCGCCTGCAGTCGCTCTACCGCATTCCGACGGTCCACGTATCGGCGACGCCGGCCGTGGCCCGCTGGATCGCTGAGACCGTCCCCGACGCTGTGCTGATCGGCCCTGACAGCGAGAGCGAGCAGTGGGTAGCGGACATCGCCGCCCTGTCCGGCATGCCCTACCAGGTGCTGGCCAAGGAGCGGCACGGCGACTACGACGTGCGCGTCAGCCTGCCCGACCCGCAGGCCGTGGCGGGCCGGACCCCGGTCCTGATCGACGACATCGTGTCGTCCGGCCACACCATCCTGGAGACCCTCGCACACCTGCGCCGGTTGTCGTTGCCGCCGCCACTGCTGGTCGCCATCCATCCGGTGTTCGCCGGCGATGCCTATGCCCGCCTGCAGGAAGCAGGTCTGGCCCGCATCGTCAGTACCGACACCATTGCCCACCCGTCGAACGCGATCGCGCTCGGCGCGGACCTCGCTGACGCGGCATCGACCCTGATGTCCGCTTCGGCCGACTCCCCGGAGGACCCATGAACCTGCATCTCAACTGCTGCACCGCCGACCAGCTGTCGGCCGCCGAGCGCCAGCGGACCCTTGAACTCGCCGACGCCCACCGGCGGGCCGATCCCGCGTTTGACCATTGGGCGGCCGGCTACGGCGTGATCCGACATGACCCGCTCACCCAGCTCCGGGTCCGCCAGATGGTGCACGAGCTGGTGGCCTTGGGCCGCACGCCCGATGCCGGCACCGCCTGGCAGCGGCTCGCCGCGGCCGATCGCGTCACCAGCGCCGGCATGTGGCTGGTGGCCCACATGACCTACAGCCAGCGGGTCCGCACCGACGGCGCGGCCCTCGAGGCCGATGACTTCAAGGCCACGCCCGAAGGCCACACTGGCGGGTCCCTCAACATGGTGCCGGCCTACGCCGGCTACCTGCTGATGGACGCCCTGGATGGCGTCACCCGCGCATGGATGATGGGCCAGGGGCACTGCGTGGCCGCCATCGACGCGCTGAACGTGCTGGTTGGCAACATGACCGCCCGGCACGCCGAACGTTACGACCGCTCCGACGCGGGGCTGAGCCGGTTCGTCGGCGACTTCTATGCCTACACCCTCAATCCGGACGGAACACCGGCGTCGCCCCTGGGCTCCCACGTCAATGCGCACACCGCCGGGGGCGTGATGGAAGGCGGCTATCTCGGCTTTGCCGAACTGCAGTACGTGCATGCACCGCTCAAGGACGAACGCCTGGTGGCGTTCCTCAGCGACGGTGCGTTCGAGGAACAGCGCGGCAGCGACTGGGCGCCGCGCTGGTGGCGTGCCGAGGACAGCGGGCTGGTCAGCCCGATCATCATCCTCAACGGGCGGCGCATCGAACAGCGCAGCCAGATCGCCCAGCAGGGCGGCGAGCGGTGGCTGGACCGGCACCTGCGATTGAACGGCTTTGATCCGATCGCGCTGGACGGGCGCGATCCGGCCAGCATCGCGTGGGGTATCCATGTGATGGAGTCGCGCCTGCAAGCGGGCGCCGCCGTTCCCGATGCCGACGTGCGGCTGCCCTATGGCATTGCCGAAACCGTGAAGGGCTTCGGATTCCCCGGCGCCGGGACCAACGCCTCGCACAACCTGCCCCTGCCCGGGAATCCGTCGAAGGAGGCCGAGGCACGCGCGCTCTTCAATCAAGGCGCCGCGGCGCTGTTCGTGGCCGCGTCCGAGCTCGAGGAGGCTGTTGCCGCACTCAACAGCCACGACCTCCAGCAGCGCGTGCGCGAGCGCGACCATGCGCTGGCCGATCGCCAGGTGGAACCGCCCCGCGTCCCGGCGATCGCCGACCGCGGCGCCGGCGGCGAGAGCTCGCCGATGACCGCGCTCGACGAGCAGTTCGTCGCCATCGCCGAAGCGAACCCGGGGCTGCGCGTGCGCGTGGGCAATCCTGACGAGCTGCGCAGCAACAAGCTCGATCGCACCCTGGACGCAATGAAGCACCGGGTGCACGAGCCCGAGCCCGGTGTCGCGGAATCGACCACTGGCGCGGTCATCACCGCGCTTAATGAGGAAGCCGTGGTATGCGCCGCGCTCGGCAACAAGGGCGGGCTGAACCTGGTGGTCACCTACGAGGCGTTCGCACCGAAGATGCTTGGCGCCGTGCGCCAGGAATTGATCTTCGCGCGTCACCAGGCACAGGCGGGGCGACCGCCCGGCTGGCTGGGCGTGCCTCTCGTGCTGACCTCGCACACGTGGGAGAACGCGAAGAACGAGCAGTCCCATCAGGATCCGACCATGGCCGAGGCGCTCCTGGGCGAAATGGCCGACATATCGCGCGTGGTGTTTCCCCCGGACGCCAACGGCGCCGCCGCGGCCCTCGCCCACGCCTACGCGCAACGCGGCACGGTCACCACCCTGGTCGTCCCCAAGCGACCGGTGCCGCACGAGCTGACACCGACGCAGGCGCAGGCGCTGGCCACCCAAGGTGCGCTGTGCCTGGCCGGCAACCCGGCGACAGCGGCGATCCTGCTGGTCGCCACCGGTGCTTACCAATTGCAGGAAGTGCGCCACGCGCAGGTGCGCCTCGTTGAACGTGGCGTGTCGGCCGCGATCGTCTATCTCGGCGAGCCCGGCCGGTTCCGCACGCCGCGCGATCCGGACGAGGCGCGGTACGTGCACTCCGACAGCGAGGTCCATGCACTGTTCCCGGCGGAACGGCCGCGCATATTCGTCACGCATACGCGGCCCGAGCCCTTCCTGGGCGCGCTGCGCCGGCTCGACACTGGCCCGGCCACGACCGCGGCGCTCGGCTTCGTCAACCGCGGCGGCACGCTGGACGTGCCGGGACTGCTGTTCGCCAACCGCAGCACCTGGGCGCACGTGGTCGATGCGGCCGCGGGCGTCCTCGGCCAGTCCCGGGGCGGCCTGTTGTCGGAAGCGGAGCTGGCGGCAGTGGATGGTCGGGGCGATCCGGCCACGATCCTGCGTCCTGCAAGTAGGTCGACGCCATGAGTTGTCCAACCGGGAGCGCGCGTTGATGGCGGGCACGGTGCGGCGCGGAGGCCAGATTGCCTGGGCGGGACTCAAGCTCGGCGTCGCCGTGCTGCGCCTGCGCCGACGTGCACCCGACCTGCTTCCGGCATACGTCAGCACCACACTGGTGGGGTTGGGCACCACCTTCGTCAAGCTGGGCCAGGGCTTGAGCCTGCGCTGGGACCTGCTGCCGGCGCCCTATCGCGAGGCGCTGTCGCGATTGCACAGCGATGTGCCCCCCTTCCCGGCGGAGGAGGCCATGCGTATCGTCGAACAGGCGTTTGGCGCGCCGGTCGGCGAACTTTTCGCCAGCTTCGATGACAAGCCCCTGGCCGCGGCTTCAGTGGCCCAGATCCATCCAGCGCGCATGCATGATGGTCGCGATGTGGTCGTCAAGATCACCCGCCCCGGGATCCATGCCCAGGTGCAGGCGGATCTGCTGCTCCTGCGGCGCACGATGCGCGTCGCCCAGTGGATCTGGCCGCCACTGAAACGCCACCGGCCGCTCGAACTGGTGGACGAACTAGGCGCATTCCTGCGTGACGAGATCGACATGCGTCACGAGGCGCAGAACATGCGGCGCATGGCCAAGGTGCTGGATGCCCTGCCCGGCATCACCCGGCCGCACGTCGTCGAGCCGTATGCCACCCGCAACGTGCTTGTGCAGGATCGAAGCCACGGGACCCGTCTGGAGGCCGCGTACGGCACAGCGGCCGCTCCCGCACTGGCAAGGGCGCTGCTCGGTGCCTACGTGCATCAGCTCTTCGGCGCCGGCGTCTTCCATGCCGACCCGCACCCGGGGAATCTGTTCTTCTTTGACGACGGTCGCCTGTGCCTGCATGACTTTGGATCGATCGGCGTGCTCGACCCTGCATCCCGGCTCGCGCTCGGCGGCATGGTCGAGGCCATTGCGGCCGACGACGCCGAGGGCGTGCTGGATGCAGCGATCGCCATGGGCTTCTTCCCGTCGCAGGTCGACCGCCGCTCGCATGTGCGCGAGATCCACCTGATCCTGGCCGAGATGGCCAGCCGTCCGCTGGCGCAGTGGTCCATTGCCGAGGCAATCTGGCGCGTGGCACGCATTGGGCAGGGCGCTGGCTTCCGGCTTCCGGCCCACCTGCTGTCCCTGATCCGGACGCTGTTCCTGGTCGAGAACACGCTGCGGGCGCTGGATCCGAATCTGGACCTGCTGGGGACGCTGTCCGCGCAGGCGGCCGCGATCGCCGACATTGCCGAAGCCAGCCGCCCCAGCGGCAACAGGCCGCTTGCCATGCGGCTGGCCCGCACTGCGCGCCAACTGCCACAGATCGCCACCGACCTGTTGCGGCAGGCGCAACTGAGCGACGGACGACCCGCCTTCTCCGTACACCACCATGGCCTGAGTTCCACGCAGGAGGCAATCGCGCGCACGGGCAACCGGCTGGCGTTGGCCCTGGTCACCTTGGGCCTGTACGTAAGCGGTGCGCTGTTGAGCCTGCATTCCGACGGCCCGCAAGTGTTCGGTCACATGCCTTTCCTGGCTATGGTGGCTTTCGCTGCTGCGGGATTGCTCTCACTGCGGCTGGTGATGGCCATCGCCAGATCGGGACACTTGTAACAGAACACTGATCTATCTCCCCGCTGGTGCCCGGCGCATCAGTGCATCCAGGAAGGCAGACCCATGACGCAACACAATCATCATCATCAAGATCATCAGGCGCACGGCGAGCAACCGCCGCATCCCCGCACGGGTGCTGAAGGTGACGTCCATGCCGGGCACGACAAGCATGCCGGCCACAGCGTGGCGAGCTTCCGCGACAAGTTCTGGCTCACGCTGCTGCTGACCATCCCCACTCTGATCTGGAGCGGGATGATCCAGCATTGGTTCGACTACACCGCACCACAGTTCCCGGGGTCGGCGTACATCCCGGCGGTGTTCGGCACGATCGTGTACTTCTACGGCGGCTCGCCGTTCCTCCGCGGCGGATACCACGAGCTGAGAAATCGCCTGCCGGGCATGATGACGCTGATCTCGCTTGCGATCACCGTCGCCTTCCTTTACAGCGCGTTGGTCACGCTCGGCGTTGTCGAGGGCTTGGACCTGTGGTGGGAGCTGGCGACGCTGGTGGCGATCATGTTGCTCGGCCACTGGATCGAGATGCGTTCGATCAACCAGGCACAGGGCGCTCTCAAGGAACTCGCGAAGCTGCTGCCTGATATGGCGGTGCGGTTGGATGAGGCCGGTACCGCGAAGGAAGTCCCTGTCGCGGAACTGAAGCGCGGCGACCTGCTGCTCATCAGGCCCGGCGCGAGCATTCCCGCCGACGGCGTCGTGAAGGAAGGGACCAGCGCCGTCAACGAAGCGATGATCACCGGCGAGTCCAAGCCGATGGACAAGTCGACGGGCGACCGGGTGATCGCCGGCACCGTCAACGGACAGGGCTCGTTGCGTGTCGAGGTGACGGGAACCGGCGACGAGACCGCGCTCGCGGGTATCATGCGGCTCGTCGAGCAGGCCCAGACGTCGCGCTCGCGCGCCCAGGCCCTGGCGGACCGGGCGGCGTTCTACCTCACGATCATCGCCATCGTCTCCGCCGCGGTTACCGCCATTGTCTGGCCACTCCTCGGTCGACCGTGGAGCTTCACGATCGAGCGCGTAGTGACCGTGCTCGTGATCGCCTGTCCCCATGCGCTGGGTTTGGCCATCCCGCTGGTGACCGCCATCTCGACCACGATTGGCGCACGGAACGGCCTGCTCGTGCGCGATCGACGCGGCCTGGAAGAGGCCCGTTTGCTGAACACGGTCGTGTTCGACAAGACAGGCACGCTCACGCTCGGTTCGCACCGCGTCGTGAAGACCACTGCCGCCGATGGACTCACCGACGACGAGGTGCTTCGCGTGGCCGCGTCGGTCCAGCGCGACGCTGAACATCCGATCGCGCAGGCGCTGATGACCAGCGCCAAGGAACATGGCATCGACGTTCCGATGTCGCAGGACTTCGAGTCCATGCCGGGACGCGGCGTGCGCGCAGTCGTCGAGGAGCGCTCGCTTCACGTTGGCGGGCCGGGTCTGTTGAGAATGCTCGCGGTCGAACCGCCGGAGACGCTTCGGCGGGCTGCCGAATCAGCGGCAGCCGATGGTCAATCTGCAACCTACCTGGTGGAAGGCGACCGGGTGCTCGCCGTATTTGCGATCGCGGATGCCATCCGTCCCGAATCGTTCGACGCGGTCAAGCGGCTGCACGACGAAGGACTGGAGGTTGTCCTGCTGACGGGTGATTCCACGGCGGTCGCAAACGCGGTCGCGAAGGAACTCAACATCGACACCGTCTTCGCCGAGGTATTGCCCGAGGACAAGGTGGCAAAGATCGAGGAGCTGCAGGCCCAGGGCAAGCGCGTCGCGATGGTGGGTGACGGTGTCAATGACGCTCCGGCGCTGCTCACGTCCGACGTCGGCATCGCCATCGGCACAGGGACGGACGTCGCGGTCGAGGCCGGCGACGTCGTACTCGTGCGCAGCGACCCGCGCGACGTGCCAGCGATCATCGAATTGAGCAAGGCCACCTATCGCAAGATGATCCAGAACCTGTGGTGGGCCGCCGGCTACAACATCGTCGCCATCCCTCTCGCCGCTGGCGTTCTCGCCGCATGGGGGATCCTGCTGCAACCTGCGCTTGGGGCAGTGCTCATGTCGCTGAGCACCGTCGTTGTGGCAATCAATGCGCAGTTGTTGCGCCGGGCGGTGCGGTCCCCATGAACATGATTCGGGGACACCTGTGACCACGCGCCGGCTTCTTGCACTCAACGTTGGCTCGTCCACCCTCAAGGGCGCGTCCTATCTGTTCAACACTGAGGGACACGGCGCGCAGTCTCGTCTGCTCGAGCGCTCCCGGGCCGAAATTCCAGTCGGCGTGGATGCGCAGGAGCGCCTTGCCACCCTGCTCGAGGCATTGTCGGAGCCGTGGCCCAGCCCCGACGTGGTGGTGCACCGAATCGTACATGGCGGTGACCTGCACGACGCCCGCGAGCTCGACGAAACCGTGCTCGCGAAACTGGATGCATTGGTGCCGTTCGCACCCTTGCACCAGCCGGTAGCCCTCGCTTTCGCGCGTGCCGCGCGCATGCGTTGGCCGCACGCGCGCCAAGGCGTGGCCTTCGACACCGACTTCCACGCGTCGCTCGCGCCCTGGAGCCGGCGCTTGCCTGTCCCTGAAGCATGGGATGCGCTGGGCATCCGCCGCTACGGTTTCCATGGACTCGCCTTTGCCTCCGCGCTCCGCATAGTGGCCAGCCACGACGCTGGAATCCTGAAGGGCCGCGCTGTCTTCGCGCATCTGGGGGGTGGCTGCAGCGTCTGCGCCGTCGAGGGCGGCCGCAGCCGCGACACCACCATGGCGCTCACTCCGCTGGGTGGAATCCCGAGCCCTACCCGCTCCGGAGATCTCGATCCCGGCGCGTTGCTGTATCTGCTGAGGCATGAACGCCTGGATGCGCAGGCGCTTGAAAACGGCCTGTACCGCAGTGCAGGCCTTGCCGGAATCGCCGGCCATGGCGACATGCGCGTGTTGCTGACGGATCCCGGCCCGCAGGCCCAGCTTGCCGTGGAGCTCTTTGCAGTCCGGATTGCGCAGTCCATCGCGGCCATGGCCACGGCAATTGGCGGTCTCGACCATGTCGTCTTTTCCGGCGGCATCGGCCATCGCGCGCCGGTTTTGCGGGCTCGCATCGTCGCGCGACTGGCCTGGCTCGGCCTGGCGCTGGCACCTGACGTCAACGATGCTGGAGCCACGCGGATCGACCGCGGGGGCGGGCCGAGCATATGGAACGTCGCGATCGATGAGGAGCGCGAACTGGCTGAATCGGCACTCGCCTGGCTGTAGCCACGACACGCCCCAAGGGTCGGCTCCGGTGGGGAATCACTCCTCGATCCGTGACGACGTGAGCACCGCTGCGAATCCACCACCGGGGGTGCGCATGTTCGTGGTCTGGCCCTGGTACAGCCTGGCCGCGAACAACAGGACACCCGCCTCGGACGCGAAGCAGCGCACATCCGCCTTGAGGGACTGGCCCCCATGCACGATCCGCATGCTCGGTGGCGCGAAGGCCTGTGCGATGTAGGTCGCCGACGCCATAGACGCCCAAGTCCGCCGGGTCAACTTGTCGCCCCGATAACTCCCACGGCTGCCAAACCCTGCTGCAGGCTTGAAGAAATATCCGTTGCGCACTGCCCACAACGCATCCCGGTTCGCGGGCACGAGTTCGACCGTGGGCGGGATCACCTGGCCCAGCAGTGCCGTCGAACCCGCATCGACCCCGAACCCGCCGAGCAGAGCCGGGTCCCCGAGCACCGCAAGGTTGCGCTTGTCGGCAAACAGCGCGTGTGCTCGGGGATGCGGCATCAGCGCGACGTCCCCTGCCAGGTAAGCCTCACGAATGTCTGCATGCGAGGCATCCTCGAGCGCGAAATCGGTCAACCGGTTGTAGACAGTGTCGATTCGACCGTGGGCATCCTCAAGCCCGTCCGAACCAAACGACAAATCCTCGGGAGCGCTGATCACGCAGTCCACGCCATGGTCCCGAAACGCGTTCGCGTACAGCACAAACTCGGGGTAAAGGAACTGCGCTCGCGGAGTGCTGTCCACGATGGCCAGGCGCGACGGCGTGCGCCCGGATTGCTGCCGAGCATCCTCCATCCAGGCCGTGACGGCCGCATCACGCGCTTGGGCCGCGTTGGTCCAGGTGGCCCATGCTGGCGGCGCGCAAGACCGCACGGCATCGAGCAACAAGGCATTGAGGAGCAGACCGCCTGGATTGGTGTTGACCTCGATCAGCCGCGGGCCATCGACCGTCAGGTGAAAGTCCAGACCCAGGACGCCCCCCGCCGAACCCGGATCATGGGTTGCAATGTCAGGGGCCCATTGCAGGACCCGTTGGCTATATCCCGGGTTTCCTGCGACGTCGAAGACCGCCGCCGCGACTCGTCCCATGGCCTCCAACGCGGGCCGATCAACGAACAAGGCATAGGGTGAAAATAAGTGCGCGTGTACGGCGGGATCAGTCGTGAACTCCGGAAAGGCACCCCGGATCGACTCGTGCAGACGGAGGATGTCGACCACTTCGCATGCACACCGCTGGTTGAGCGGCGCGCTTTCCAGGGTGGCACAGTCGATCTCGCAGCCTGTCTGTCCAACTATTATCGGAGTCCGCGGTTCAACCACAACAGGGATTGTTCTGTTGGATCGGTGGACATGGCACTGTTCCGAACGAGCAGAACACACAGCAGTCGCCTTGATGCGGACGCAAAACCGCTCCACAGCCCGTGCACTCATAGAAGAATTGACACGCTGTGATGGGCATTGTCTCGGTCGCCCGATGGCCGCACTCCGGGCAGGTCAAGACGCTTTCCAGCTTGACGTCACTCACCGCCAGTCCGCACCTTGGCCGGGAAGCCTGCTTCCGTGACTGCACGCGCGATTCCGGCTGCATCCGTCTGGCTCGATTCGAACGTCACCGTGACTGTTTCAGCCCGGGTATCCACCTTCACATCGGCCACGCCCGGCACCTTCTCCAGCGCCTTCCTGATGGTGATGCCGCAGGCGGGACAGGTCATGTTCTCAGCATCGAGCATCACTACGGTTGCGGGCGTCGCAAGAGCGGCACCGACCGACAGAGCAGCCACCAGGGCCAGTATCCACTTGTGCATCGCGCCTCCTACAGAATCCAGACGATGTAATAGGGAAACAGCAGCAACAGGACGATGAGGGCTGTCGCCAACCAGAGCCAACGTCGCCTGCGTCGCAGAGCGTCCGGGGCGATGCAACTGCCATCCACACCGCACCGTGCCGCCGGTCGATACAGCATCCAAAACGCCACGGCCAAGGACAGTACGGCGGCGGCGCTGAACCAGGGCCTCAAGGGATCGAGAGCTGTCAGGGTGCCGATCCAGGCGCCACTGATGCCCAGCAGGACCAGCACCAGCGGCACGACGCAGCAGACCGATGCGCCAATGGCGGCGATGCTCGCGCCAACGATGGCTGGAACAGACGATTTGGCCGGGGTTGTTTGCATCAGAGCATACTAGCCTCTGTACCTAGGTACGGAGTCAAGCCGTGCGTCCGAACACGTTTACGATCAGCCGGCTGGCGGCGGCGGCCGATGTGCACGTCGAAACCGTGCGCTACTACCAGCGGCGTAGGCTGCTGCGTCAACCCGAGCGACCCATAGGAGGCGTGCGTCGTTACGACGAAAACGATGTCAATCGGCTTCAGTTCATCCGGCGCGCTCAGATGATGGGATTCAGCCTCGACGAGATCGCTGGCCTGCTAGAGATCACAGGCGAAGGTTCTTGCGAGCAGACCCGTCAGCTGACCGAGCGAAAGCTCGTCGATGTCCGTCTACGAATCCGCGAGCTGCGACAGCTGGAGAGGGATCTCGAACAGAAAATAGCGCGGTGCGCCCAAGTGCCGGCGGGAGAGTGCTGCCCAACCCTCGATTTTCTGGAGCGGCCAATAAATCCAGCTGCGACAGGCAGTTAGCTCACTTTCGGCCCGTTTTTACACGAATCCCTGCCGACCCTCAAATTGTTTTCGCCGGACGGTTGCAGCCATGAAGCCCGAGGCGCAGCCGTGCCACCGCCAGGATTCACAACGAGACAAGGACGCCTTGGGCCGAACCGCTCCGAAAGGAGATGGGGCCGACTCGGCATCCCCGCCCGAAGGCTTCTCCAGCTCGCTCACTGACGCGGGCCAGGTCAACCACCAAATGAAAGGCGAGAAAGCCCCGGCCGCACCTTGCGGCGCCGGTCTTGAGGCGTGGCGTGGAAGCTCCATAGCGATGCCGGGCGGGTTGTCCGTGAACCGTCCTTCGTGACGTGATGGGCAGGAACCGCCAGCGTTGAGGGCAGCACGCATCCGTGCAACCTGCTGCAGCAAGGGCCAGCGTGTTCGCCAGCACCCCGTCCATCGCAGCGTAGCGCTGGCCGCGCCGATCCGGCGCAGCCGGTTCGGCCGCATCGAGGGGCGCCAAGCATCGCGCGGCGGGGATAGCCCGCAGGGCTTTCCCCTGGAGGCAAGCGAAGCGCGCAGCGCCAAAGGCGCGAAGGCGCGAGGAATTGAAGCCGAATGGCCGTGACAGCGAAGTTGACACGGGGCGCAGCCCGAAAGCCCGGCGGGGCGAAGCGCCGACACGCCCAGGCCGTTCTATATTTTCAGGAAAGAATCCAAGAGCAGTCCATGACCATCCAGCTACGACACGAAACACCTGACGACATGGCCGCCATCGAGGCCGTCACGGTCGCCGCCTTCGCCGATGCACCGCACACCAGCCACACCGAGCAGTTCATCGTGCGCGCCCTGCGCGCCGCCGACGAACTGACGCTTTCCATCGTGGCCGAGGAACACGGCCAGGTCGTCGGCCATGTGGCCCTGTCGCCCGTGACCATCACCGATCGCAACGGCCACAAGGCCGAAGGCTGGTACGGCTTGGGGCCGATCTCCGTCCTGCCGCAAAGGCAAGGGCACGGCATCGGCTCGCGCCTGATGGAACAGGCGCTGTCTGAACTGCGTGACATGCAGGCCGCGGGCTGCGTGCTGCTGGGCGATCCCGCGTATTACGCGCGTTTTGGTTTTCAGGCCCGTGCGGGCCTGCAACTGCCGGGCGTGCCGCCCGGCTACTTCATGGCACTGGCCTTCGATGGGCCGGTGCCCGAAGGCATCGCACACTACAGCGATGCTTTCAACGCCGCCGCCTGAGCCAGCGCGAAGGCGGCGGCGTTCTGAATCGGCTGCTGGCCTTGAACACCGCGCGCGGCCACTACCGCGACCGGATTTGCATTTCACCGCGCCCAGGACGGAACGGCCTGGGCGCGGTGCTGATCGCGGTTATTCCTTCGTCTCGATGAGCCACCACAAGGCGCGCGGCAAGGCGCGGCCCGTGATGGGATGAATGTCGGTGAGGTCGGCGCGGGCCGACCAGCCCGAGGGCAGGCGATAGCCGCGTACGTCGCCTGCGCCGTGCCAGCGGCGGGCGCGTACTGTGCCGGGGGCGTAGATCGCCGCCATGCGCCGGCGGCTGGTGGCGGTGTGGATCATGGAGCTTCTCCTTCCAGCGAAGCGCCCCGGTCGAGGCCGGGGCGCTTGCCTTCGGCGCGGGTCAAGCGGCCAGCACCTCGGCGGGTTCATCCGCCATTGCTTCGGCATCCTCCGAGGCGTCCTGCTCCGGGCTTTCCTCCTGCGCGGCATCCTGCGGATCTGCGGCCTTGAAGATGGCGGGCATCCAGCCCGTGCCATCGGCCAGCCGCTCGGCTTCGCTGGCAATGTCGGCCTTCTTGAGCTTCGCCAGCCGGTTGATTTGCTCGGGCGCGTACTCGCCCACGGCATCCAGAATCACGGCCTTGGAAACGTGCTTGAAGTAGCCTTCTGCGGTCGGCTTCCACCATGCGGCCATGTCGAGGCCCACGGCCTGCGCCAGTTCTTCGCCGCGATGGTGCGTCGTGGCGCGGGGCGTCACCACGTCCACCGTGGAAGCCACGCACACGGCCAGCAGTCGCACCAGTTCGTCTTGCGGCTTCGCCAGCAGCGCGGCGAACAGTTCGGCGCTGTCCTCCGGCAAGGCTTCACCGGCCACCTGTTGCAGTTCGCGCAGCGCCACGGCGGCGGGCGATTCCGGCCAGTCCGGTGCCATGCCTTCCAGCCGGTATTGCGCCGTGAGGCGCACGCCGAGCGGCAGGCCATCGCCGTAGGCGTCGGGCTGCAAGACGGTCTGCACCATGCCATGCACCAGTGCGGCCAGCGCGACATGCGGATGCCGGGCGACTTCGATTTGCAGCGCCGCCGTGCGGTGGGCGCTCAACCGCTGCGCCAGCCGGTCGGACAGGCTCGCGGCCTTGGGTGCGTCGTCGGCGTCCTCGTGCTCGTCGTTGGCGACTTCGCCTTCGGTGTTGCCGAAACCGCGCCGCAGCTTTTCCAGCGTGCGCAGCGCCTTGGCCTCGGCTTCGCGCAGCAGGCCGCGATGAATGGCGGCTTCGCCGTTGCGGTCGATGGTGACGATGACACCGGCCACCTCGCGCACTTCGGGGGCATAGCCCTGTAAGGCGTCCTCCGCGTCTTGCAGTTCGCCGATCACCTGATCGCGCCGCCGTTCCAGCTTCTCGGCCTTGGCCTCGTCCTCGGCGTCGCAGGCTTCTTCCAGTTCGGCGTCGATCTTTTCGAGGCGGGTTTCCAGCGAGGCGATGCGGCGGGCCTCGCGGGTGGTCGGCTCGCGGCGATGGCGCGGGGCGTTCTGGAACGCCTGCCGTTCCTCGTAGGCCAGATGC
>NZ_JBITVZ010000025.1:0-34166 GCF_044543385.1 Stenotrophomonas sp. NPDC077420 | reverse complement strand
CCGTCGCGGCCGGTAGGTCCCTGGCAAAGTAAAGGAGGAGGTGGCGGCCGCAGGCCGACGCCGGGGGACATTTGCATAGGGGCCTGCCGGCCGCGACGGGGCCCTCCACGCTCGCGACAGCCATGATCGAAGATGCACCAGGCTTCCAAGCCACGCGCAAAGCGACGCGTCACCCCAACGGGGGAAGCGCTTTTTTTTCCTACATCGAGGCGTGAAGGGTGCCAAGGTCAACGGCCAGCTGACCCGCGAGGAAAACCTGGCCCACCTGTCCGGGCTGGAGCTGGCCTGGGCGGCCTACCGCTCGGCCGAGCCGGAGGCCAAGCCGGCGACCCAGCAGGGCTTCTTCCGCGCCTGGGCGAGCCTGTGGCCGCAGCAGCTGTCGCCGAACGAAGCCGCGCAGCGCCTGACCTCGGACACCATGGCACCGGGCAAGTGGCGCACCAATGGTCCGCTGTCGAACCTGCCGGCCTTCGGCGCCACCTACAGCTGCAAGCCGGGCCAGCCGATGCAGCGCGTGGAGACCGACCAGATCAAGGTCTGGCGCTGACACCACCGTGAGAAATGAAAAGGGGTGCTCATCGAGCGCCCCTTTTTTTGTTTCACGATGACTCCAGTACCGCAATTCGCTGGACTACGCCAAGGCTCGATACAGCAGGTTTATCAATCACTTAGGCGAGTTCAACATATGCCGGTGCTTTCCGAAACTTGACCCGGCTTCCCCTCGCGTGGCTCCCATGCGGCTCTTGGAAACCGGGCTTTCCGAGGAGTCATCATGGCGAAGATCAAGCTCACCAAGTCCGCAGTCGATGCGGCACAACCTCAAGACAAGGCCATCGAACTGCGGGATACCGTGGTGCCCGGCTTCCTATGCAAGATCACCCCGGCCGGCCGCAAGGTGTTCATGCTCCAGTACCGCACGAACGCCGGCGAGCGCCGCAAGCCCGCCCTGGGGCAGTACGGGGAACTGACCGTCGATCAGGCGCGCACGATGGCGCAGGAATGGCTGGCCGAGGTGCGCAAGGGTGGCGACCCCAGCGCGGCCAAGAACGCCGCCCGCAAGGCACCGACCATGAAGGAGTTCTGCGACACCTTCATGGAGGACTACTCCAAGCAACGTAACAAGCCCAGCACACAACGCGGCTATCAGGGTGTGATTGACCGCTGCATCATCCCGATCATGGGCCGGATGAAGGTGCAGGACGTGAAGCGCCCGGACGTGGCTGCGCTGATGAAGAAGCTGGCCTACAAGCCGACTGAGGCGAACAAGAGCTTCGGCGTCTTGCGCAAGATGTTCAACCTGGCTGAAGTGTGGGGGCTGCGCCCAGACGGCACGAATCCATGCCGCCACGTCCCAATGTACCCCCCCGGCAAGGAAACCCGACTCATCGTGGACGATGAACTGGTGCGGATCTTCCGTTATCTGGAGCATCTGGAAGCCGAGGGACTGGAGAACTACGTCATCCCGTTGGCGATCCGCCTGCAATTCGAGTTCGCCGCCCGCCGTTCCGAAATCTGCCCGCTGGAGTGGGACTGGGTTGATCTGGAAAAGCGCCGCGTCGTCTGGCCGGACAGCAAGACCGGCGGCATCTCCAAGCCCATGAGCGAGGAAGCCTATCGGTTGCTGTCCACCGCGCCGCGCCGGGAAGGCTGCCCCTACGTCCTGCCGTCGCCGAACGATCCGACCCGGCACATGACCCACGGTGAGCACTATGGCGGCTGGAAGCGCGTGCTCAAGGCCGCCAGCGTGCCGCACGTCGGCACGCACGGCATCCGACACCGGGCGACGACCGACATTGCCAACTCAGGCGTGCCAACCAAGGTGGGCATGAAGCTCACAGGCCACAAGACCGTGGCGATGTTCATGCACTATGTTCATACCGAGGACAAGCCGGTGCGGGATGCGGCCGAACTGGTGGCCAGCCGGCGGCTGGCGATCACCGGGGCATCCCGTTCTATGGAGGTGACAGCATGACAAGGAAGACGCCTGTGGCAGCAGGGAAACGCGCCACCTTACCGGCTGGCTATGCCGGCATCCACGGCGGCATCGTGGAACTGCTGGATGCGGCGCGCCAGGCCGCGGCGCGCAGTGTCAACGCGCTGATGACGGCCAGCTATTGGGAGATTGGTCGCCGGATCGTCGAGGCCGAGCAGAAAGGCAGGCGGCGGGCCGGTTACGGCGAGCAGTTGATGGAACGCTTGTCCGCCGATCTGACGGCCCGGTTCGGGCGCGGGTTCAGCCCGGACAACCTGGAGAACATGCGGCGCTTCTTCGTTGCATACCCAGTAGGGACAATTTCCGAGACACTGTCTCGGAAATCTGGAGAAAGACTGCCTGCAGGGAATTCCGAGGCGGTGTCTCGGAAATTCGACCTCTCCGAACTGTCCCAAGTCTTCACCTTGCCGTGGTCGGCTTATGTTCGGCTGCTGTCGGTCAAGGACGACCATGCCCGCCAGTTCTACGAGGCTGAGGCGCTGCGTGGTGGCTGGAGCGTGCGCCAAATCGACCGGCAGATCGGTAGCCAGTTCTACGAGCGCACGGCCTTGTCCAAGGACAAGGCGGCGATGCTGGTCAAGGGTTCGGTAGCCAAGCCCGAGGATGCCGTCACGCCCAACGACGCGATCAAAGACCCGTATGTGCTGGAGTTCCTCGACCTCAAGGACGAGTATTCGGAATCCGATCTGGAAGCAGCCTTAATCCAGAGGCTGGAAGACTTCCTGCTGGAATTGGGTGAAGGCTTCACCTTCGTCGGAAGGCAGCGCCGGTTGCGCATTGACCAGACCTGGTATCGGGTCGATCTGTTGTTCTTCCATCGCAAGCTCCGCTGCCTGGTCATCATCGACCTGAAGCTGGGCAGCTTGACCCATGCCGACGTTGGCCAGATGCACATGTACTGCAACTATGCCAAAGAGCATTGGGCCTACCCGGACGAGAACCCTCCCGTTGGCTTGATCCTGTGTGCCGACAAGGGCCATGCCCTGGCGCGATATGCGCTGGATGGCTTGCCGAACAAGGTCATGTCGGCCAATTACCGAACAGTGTTGCCAGATGCAGAATTGCTGCAAAAAGAGCTGGAGAACACGCGGCGTCTGCTTGAATCTCGCGGAACGCTTTTCCTTAAGGAAAGCAAGCCGTAGTCGTGCGTCCCGGCGTGTTGCTGTCGGGCTCGCGGACTACACCCCCTGCTTAGTAGCGAATCACAGCCATTCGGCGCTGATCCGTGACGCCTTCGGTTTCCAGCATCAAGTCGCCTTAGCAATGATCTCAACATATCCAATCAGCTCCGCCGAATAGCTACCGTCCCCATTTGCCGCGCCCTTATGCTTCAGCTCACGTTGCAGGGTCGGCTCCACGGTGTGGGCGAACAGCGCCAGCCGCTGCTCCGATGTAAAGCTCGGCGAGATCGTCGGCGCTTGCAGAAACCGTTCGCACTGTCGCTCAATGGCCGGTACCCGTGTCCCGTCCTGCTTGACTGCGATGGGCTGCACCACCACACGGCGTTCCCCGTTGCCCGCAGACGCCTCCACCATCCACAAGGACAGCAGCACCGGCTCGTCAACATCCCCGGCCACCGCAATGCCGATGTCTTCGGGCGTCACGCTGCGCCAGCGGCCCAGCTCTTCCTGTACCAAGGGGTGATCCAACCCCATCAGTTCCAGATCGTCCCTGCTGGTGGCGGTATCGCGGTTTAGCGTGAAACGCGTACGGCGCGTGCCATCCACTGTTACAAGGTCGTAGGTTTCCTCGTCCACCTTCAGCAGCTTCTGCTGGCGATCTGCCACCGCCGCTGACAGGAAGCGCACCAGCCGATCCAGACTGGACGACACATCCGAGAAGGGCTGGTAATCATCGAGGCTGAAACCGTCGAGGTCTTGAAACAGATCGAACACCACCTGCCGTGCCTCGCGGGAATTGGACAGCGCCGCTTCCAGCTCCACCTGAGTGCGTTTCAGTTCGGGATCTGACAGCGCCTCCTGGTACAGGCGGTCATAGTTCAACCGCTCGGAAAGCTGCCCCAGAATCTGCGCCCTCATGTCTTCGGCCACGTTGCCCTGATCATCGACCTTGCCGACCGTGCGTGCGATCTCAGTCAACTTCTCGTCCAGCAGGAGGAAGATGCGACCTTCGATGGTGTCCGACAGCACCAGGTTGTAAACCTGTGCCGTATCGCGCTGGCCGTAGCGATGGATGCGCCCGATGCGCTGTTCCATGTCCATTGGGTTCCACGGCAGGTCGAAATTGAACAGAATGCGGGCGAATTGCAGATTCAAGCCTTCGCGGCCAGCCGCTGTGCACACCAGCACACGCGGCCCGTCTTTCAGGCGGAACTTCCGCTCTGCCGCCAGCTTGGCACCGTGATCGCCGCCACGCAGCAGCACTACGCCCTGGCCGGGATAAGCCTGTTCAATCTCGCGGGCAATCAGATCGACCGTGCCGAGGTAGGTGGCGAAGATCACGATCTTTTCGTTGGCATTCTGTCGCCATAGATGCCCCAAGCCATCAAGCAGCTTTTGCGCCTTGGTCTCGCGCTGCTGCGGGAAGATGCGCAGCAAGTCACCAATGCGCAGGCGCTCCTCGGGCAGATGCAAATCGACCACAGCGGAAGCTGCCTCCTCGGCGTGCGTCGCCGAATACTCGCTGCCATAAGGATCGGAGGCCATTTCCAGCGCCTCTTCATCCAGTTTCTTCACCAGCCGGTACTTGAGGTCAGCCAGCACACGATCTACCTCGCTGCGGCCGATGCTGTCCTTCGCCAGCCCAAATTCTGCATGGATCAGTTCGCGGGCTTCTTCCGTCAGCCGCTCGCGGCCTTCAATGTCCAGTTCCTTGTCACGCAGCAGCGCCTCGTGCAGCGTCAGCATCAACAGGCGGCGCTTGAGCGTGCGGCGCACGGCGGCAAAGCTCGATGCCGCGATCTTCTGAAAAATCGCCATCAAGAAGCCCAGTGCGCGCCCCTGGTTGCCCTGGCGGCGGGCCAGATCGAAACCGTCTTCCAAGTATTCGCGCAGCTTCTCATAAAACAGCCGCTCCTCCTGATTCATCAGGAAGGATTCGGTATGTACCCAGCGCCGCGCAAACAGCGGTGAACCATCGGGTTGGCAGGCATCGGCCTTGGTGCGGCGGAACATCACCGTGTTCAGGCGATGGCGGTTTTCCAGCATGTCCTCGGGACTGCTAAACAGTGTGGGATTCAAGAGTTGCGCCAGCATCCAGAACTGGAAGTGATTGCCCTGGTGAGGCGTAGCAGACAGAAGCAAGAGATCCCGCGCGTGATCTTTCAGCGCTTCGGCCAGCTTGTAGTTTTCCGTCTTGCGTACCTTGCCGCCCGTGCGGTGGGCAGTTAGGTGATGCGCTTCGTCGAACACCACCAGATCCCAGCGTGGCGCATCCAGCAGGCGCCTGATGCGCGCCGGGCGCTTCAATGTGTCGATGCTGGCGATCAGTCGGTCGTGCTTGGCAAAAGCATTGGTCTTGCGGTCGGTGATGTCGCCCTCGGAGCCAAACACCTCGAAGTCGAGATTGAACACCTCATTCAACTCGCGGTGCCAGTTGTTCACCAAGCCTGCGGGCACCACCATCAGCGCCCTGCTCAGTTCGCCCCGGCTGGCGAGTTCACGCAGAATCAGCGCGGCTTCGATGGTTTTTCCCAAACCCACCTCGTCGGCGATCAGATAACGTCGTGGTGAAGCAGTCGCAATGCGGTGCGTCAGCACCACCTGATGCGGCAACAGATCAATGCGCGCCGAGGTCAGCGCCGAGGCGCTTTCCATCACCGGCAGTGCGTGCGCTTCGTAAGACAGCCATGCCTTTCGTGCCCGGTCTGAGCCGCCTGCCACCGATTGCAGAATGCGCTCGGTACGGGTGCGCTCGCGGCGTACCGAACTGACCGGCACGCGGCGCTCGCCCACGCCGAAGAACGCGCGCAGATAGCCATCGTGCACCGGTTCGAGCACCACGCCTGGGCCGAGTTCGGTGTGGGTGATGCGCTCGCCGGGCTGGAACAAATCCTCAAAATCGTCTGCTTGCACGCGCTGGCCTCAAGTAATCCGCAGGTGAAACAGGCCGGCCGCTTTCGCGCCCTCGCGCAGCAAAATTTCCTGCGGGTACTCGTTGGCCTCACCCCACAGAAGGCGGCCAAAGTCGAGCTGCTGGCCCCGATGCGGCGCTTCGCACAGCCAGTTCACTGCGTCGGTGGAAGCCTGCACGCGCAAACGGCCTTGGCCCTGCGGCAGCCAGAAAATCAAGGCGGCTTCGCCTGCGTATTCATCCTGAAAAGACAGGATAGCGCGTTTGATCGTGTCGCCCAGCCAGAGTTCGCCTTGATCGGGTGCCAGCAGGTCCAGGCTGCCTTCCAGCCCGGCCACCACCAACGTCTGCCCGCCGTTGCTGGGCAGGTCATCCGGCCAGCCCTGCGCACTGGGGGTGGCCGCCTGCAAAAGCTGCCGCAGGCTCCAGACCTCGCCCGCCGCGCACACTGTATTGCGTGCCTCTTCATCCCACAGCCAACTGGTGCCGCGCCGTTGCCATACCGTATCGAGCACCTGCCTCATTGCGTGTACTCCCCATCGTCATCGAACAGCGAAACCTGCTGCGGCTTGGGGGCCTGGCTGGCTTGCCAGGTAGAGAAGATCGCCACCGCGCGCGACGCCGCGTTGCGGGTGGTTTGATCCGAGCCGTTCTTTTGCAGCCATTCCAGCAGCGGCTTGAGCGCTATGTGCGGCTTGAAGTTGTCGTTCGTGAGCGTGTCCGAGGCATTGATGCCGCTGCCATCCACGCAGGCACCGATCAGCACCAATGCCTGATCGAGGTCAGAGGTGAGCTTGCGCTTGTGCTTACCCGACCAATCGCGGGCGAAATCGAGCGGATTGGTGCGTGTAAACACCTTCTTCTCTTCGCTGCACCAACCACGCTGTACAAAGTCATCCGGCGTGGTGATGGTACCGCGCAGAAACTTCTGCAACTGGTCGCGCTTCATTTCAGTCGCAGCCCCGAAGGTGCGCAGAAACTGGCGTGTCATCGGTTCAGCGTTGACCGGCGGCGGTTCCTTGCCCTTGTCGGCGTCTTCGTCGATGAGCTGATTGATACCGACCAGCGCATCCCTGACCGAGATGGTGCGGGCTTCGTCCACATAGACCTTGCCGTAGTGGCGAGAGAAATATTCCAGCGCCTTGCCGCGCCGGATCACCTGGATGTCGGCGGCGGGCAGCCCCTCTTTGGCGTGGTTCTCTAACATGGCCTGCAACTGGCGCACATCGGCCATCACTTCGCGGCGCATGCGGCCCCAGCTCACTGGCTTGGGTTCTTCCGTGCGTTTGCGGCAGACGTGGATGATGTCGTACTCGATGGTCTTGGAGCCGAATTCGCCTTCACCCTTGGTTTCATCAGAGCGGATCGGGTAGGTCGCTTCGAGGTAGTAGCCCGCGTCGAATAACGACTCCAGTACCGCCACCCAGGGCTCGTCCTCGCTGTGGTGGAAGGTGAAAGCCAGGATGCCGCTGGGCTTCAAGAGGCGATGTGCCTCGCGCCAGCACTGGGTGAGCAGGCGCTGGTAGAAACCATCTGGATCTTCCGGTTCGCGAGCGCGGTTGGCCACTGCCTCCAGTGACTTGGGCGTGTATTCCGCGCCGAAGATCGCCGGGTACTTGTCCTTGAGCGCTAGGCGCAGCCAGACGTAGAAGAAATCGGCCAATTCCGAGTAATGCAGCAAACCGCCGAAAGGCGGATCAGTGATAACCAGATCGAGACTGCCGCTTTCAAGCTGCGCCAGATCAGTAGATGACCCCTGATGCACGGCCACATCCAATACTGGATCGCCGGGGAAGACCTTTTCGCTCTTGCCGCTCAGTTGGTCAGCCAGTTCGGGATCACGGCGCTTCAGCGCCTCGATGCTCACCGCTTCCCACGGCTGAATCGCCCAATCGCGGCCTTCAAGGATGCCTTCTGAACTGGATGCCCAGTTTCCACGGCCCAATGCGGGGAAAACGCAGTTCTCGACCACCGTTGATTTCGGGTGGTAGTTGTTATTTGCGAATTGAGGTTCGAGCTTGTCACCTTGCACATTCCATAGCGTAAAAAGGCTTTGATTGCGCAGGTATTGCTGAAACGCCCCGAGCACAAACTCCCGCACTGACCAGTCGTAAGCCCCGACCTCGACAATCGCCTTGAGTAGTTGCGTATGCACCAGCAACTGGCGCGGGTTGAACATCGTCCACCAGTGCGTGAAGCCGTGGTTCGGTACACCGCCTTGGAGGTGGTGGGTCATGAAGCCGTAGGGAAGCTCAGAGCGCGGCCAGTAGTCCTTGAGGTCGTCATCCTTGCGCGCTTCCCATTCAGCGAATGCCGTGTCGTATTGCCGCGCGTGCGGCGTGCCGTAGGCTGCGAAGAAGCGGCCGCTATAGGGTTTGCCTGCCGCATCGCGCTTGGGCGCATAGCCCTGCACCGCATACGCCGCCGTCGGCCCGGTCTTGCCCGTCGCCTTGATGGTCGTCAACACATCCTGCACCGTGCCACAAGCTGCGCAGGCGTAGTGGGATTTTTTCGGCACCGTGCCGTTTTCCGGCGCAAAGGTGATCTTCGTTTCCGGGCAGGTCACCTCATCTGGCAGTGCACCACGCACCTCCAGCAGGCGAATCTTGGATGCGCGCACGCTGTCCCAGCGCGTGGTCGCGGTCGAATTGTCTTGCGCCGAGCCGCCGTAAGGCTGACCATTCGCGTCCTGCTTGGCTTCGCCCGCCAGCCATTGCGGATGCACCAGCAGGCTCAGCTCGACCTTTTTGTTCGGCTTTTTCGGCTTGCCCAGGTTGACCATTGCCGCATGGTCGCAATGCGGGCAGATCACGCCTTTCCTGCGATCGAGCACGGAGAACGGGTACTCATCCGGCGCCACATACAGCGGCGAATCGGGCGCCATCCGTGCGGCTTCCTCCTCAACGTGGAATTCGCCGCCGCATTTGCTGCACGTGTGCTCCCAGTGCTTCACGCTGATGGTCTTCACGGCCATCACCGGGCTGGTCATGATCGGCGTGCGGTGGCCGCAACCCGTCACCTGACAAGGGCCGTGCTTGGCCCAGAAGGTATAGATCGCCTCCGGGCCTTCGTAACGGTAGTCCTTACGCTCGTCGCGCGGGATGGTCAGCGGGTCGAAATCGGCGGGCATTGCCTTGTTCGACGACAAGTGCGTCCACGTGCCTTTCTCACCCTCCGGGCCATCACAGTAGTAGTACGGCATGATCTGCGGCTTGACCTCGGCTTCGATCTCGGCGAGCAGCTTCTTGACCTGCTCCAGATCGACGTTGGCCAGCTCCTGCTTGACCACGAACCACGCGACCGGGTTGAGGTCGTTGCCGACCATCTGCATGCCCAGGCGCGAGCCTTCCACTAACGTGGTGCCGCCGCCCATGAAGATGTCGGCCACCTTCAGATGCTTGAATGCGCCTTTCTTCTGGTGGTTGGCGTAGTAGTTGTCCCACACCAGTTTGGCCGCGTGCGATTTGTCTTCCGGGGCCTTGGTCGCCGCCGCGATCAGCATCGAACGAAATACGCTGGAGCGCCGCCGCGCCCACCACTTCGACATCTGGTAAATCGGCTTGCCCGCGTTGCCCTCGATGATCGCCACCTGATTGACGGGCAGGATGGGGAAATCCACCTCCAGGCAGGTTTTGGCGCGGTTGGGGTCGTTGAAATCGACCGTTTCCAACGCGACAAGCTTTCCCGCTCCGACGGCTTTGGCGACTTGCTGTGCGAGTAGTTCTTTTTTGGTGGCCATTCAAGCTTCCTTAATCTTCTTGTGCGCGGGACTGCCTGCGCATGTTTTCTACCGCGGCAACCAAATCAACTTCTGCTTTGGGCGTGGCCCAGCGCGTCCAAAAGGGGATCGTTGCGCTGCGTGGTTCGTGTTTGGGCTTGGACATCTTGATGCGGGTCGGCAGCAAGGTGGCGTCGCCCACCACCACAGCCTCGCCCACATCCAGCGTCGGCAGCACCTCCATCAACCCTTCCAGGCTTTCAGGAAGGAGCTGCCTGACCACTGCCTGGTCAGTCTTATTGGCCAGGCGCAGGCTGATGATGTTGCTGCACTGGCTGAGAATGGTCGTGCTGACATCCGAGGGCCGCTGACTGACCACCATCAGACCAACGCCATACTTACGGCCTTCCTTGGCGATGCGCTCGTAATTTTCCAGGGCGCGCTTTTCCAGTGGCCCGGTGGAGGCGGCACTGCTTGGCAGGTAGAGATGCGCCTCATCGCAGACGATGACAATCGGGTGGCGCGCATCACCGTCTTCGCCCGGGCTGCTCCAAAACTGAATTTGGTAGATCAGCCGCCCGACCAAGCCCACCACTACCGGCAGGATGTCCGACGGCACCTCCGAGAAATCGATGATCTTGATGCCAGGATTGACGCCATCGTTGACGTTGCCTGTGCCGAGCAGTTTTTTTGCGAGATCGTGCAGAGCCTCGTAAGTCTCGTACTCCTTCGGCGCTTGGTACATGAACGCATAGCGGCGATCGTTCATCTTGGTTTTCAAGCGAATGAGGAAGCGCGAGAGCTTGCCATTCAATGGGCCTTTTTCGGTTTTGGCTTGACCTTTGCGCGGGCCGCTTGCGTAGGTTTCCCCGGTATCAATAGCTTCGTCGTTTTTGTCGTCCAGCGATTGGACAAGATCAGCAAGCCGGTAGGGTACTGGTGTGTCGACGGTGAAGCCTTCCAATAGGTCTGGCTTGCCAAGGGCGGCGATAGCTGCGCGCTTCATCACCATGACGGAATCCATGAGTGCAAGTGCCTGATTGGGTGCGTTGTCCCCCGAGCGATCCACAAATACCGATTGCATTTCGTCATAGGTCAGCAGCCAGAACGGCAGGAAGATCGCGCCGTCTTTCTTGGCTTTAATGTCGCCAATACCAGCGATGCGGTAATGCGACGCGAACTTCATGCTTGAATACTCGCCATGCAAATCGAGCACAACGATATTGGCGTGAGGCAGTTGCGCGGACTGCTCTAGGATGGATGCGACAGTGAAGGATTTCCCCGAGCCGGTGCTGCCCAGCAACGCGGCATGGCGCTGAAAAAGCTTGTCGCCATCGATGTAGGCGCTGGCCTTGCCATCCAGGGTATAGGTGCCGACCTTGAGCGGGGCAGCGACATCCGCCTTGGACGACGCACTCAAGATGCCCATGAAGTCTTCGAGAGACTTTTCTTCGATGGGGAACACAGGCCGGTTGATCTCCGGCAGGATGAAAACGGCGCGCGTGAAGGTGTCCTTGCGCTGCCCATCCCGAGCGCGATAGGTGCCGACCAAGCTGATCGACACGCCGTTCTCCTCTTGGGGAACACCGGCAAGATCTGCTGGTGGATCAGCTTCTGGTAGCGTCGGCAGTTCCACCGGATGCCGCCACACTCTTTCGATGATGCCGATCAGCCATTCATCCCCCATCGACTGGATGGCAACCAATCGACCGACGCGCGCTTTTTGCAGACGTTGACCGTCCGTCACCCGCACGGTGATCCGCGAGGTTTCCACACTGCGGACTTCGCCCAGTGACTGCTCATCGGTGAAATTGAAAATGCTCATCCTCGCCTCACTCCACAAATTTTTTCAGAAAATCATCAAGTTGCCAGATTGGCTCTGAAGACTGCAATGCATTCCCGTTCCAGCGGCAAACCGCCCCGTCACCGTTCTTGAACACGGCGATCACGTGAGGGTGTTCGCCAAGCAGTTGTTCAATGTTCGGGGTGGAGTCGCGCGTGACAATGATTGCGGGCATGCCTGCCACCAGACGGCGTTTGATGACGCCTTGCAGATGGTCGTCATTGAAGCCAAACCCAATGCACAACAACGCTTGAGCATCGGCGAGTGCCGCATTCATCGCAGTACGCATTTCGTCGAACAAGGTATTGACCAGTGCGTCTTGGTACTTTGACGGGCCGGGTACTACGATGGCCCGACCTGCTGTTGCGGCATCGTTAAGAACCTCCATCGGACCTTCATCGGTGGTCAACCAACTAATGGAACCATGAGGTTTGTAGATGCGAACGGTTTTGCAAAGCCTGTGGTCGAACTGCTGCTGACGCTTTTCAGCAACCCAGATTCGCGTGTACTGATTCTCGAAAATTGGTCGAGGACGAGGCTTGCGTCGGCGAAATCCGGTGAAACCTGTATCAATGGGAAGTCCTGCCAGATCGCAAAACAACTCCAACAACGTGTCGTAGTTGGTCGTGATGACGTGAATGCCTTCTGCGTTCTGCGGCGAGCCATCGAACAGACGATTCAGAAGGCGTGATGGCGCGTGTCCACCATCCGCTTTTTCTTGAAGTAACTTTGATTCGGCAGTGGCCGTTCTATCAAGAATCAGCCGAGCAGTTTCACTGCGTATGGCTGATACGATTTCACCCCAGCCCGTAGCGCCCAACGGAATATTGTTAAGCCCCGTCTCCAGGTTCTCCTTGATCGCCTCAATTGCCTGTGCCCAAGCTTTTTTTGCTTCATCCGTGGTCAGTACGCCATCAACGGTATTCGCCAGATGCTCTGCCAGAGCCCCCATGCCAGGAAGGCCATAGCCGCAAGAGAATCCAGACCCGACAAGGAGCACAGGCGCTTTGCGAAAAGCGCCCTGTATTTCTGTGAAGAGATCGTCGGGTAAATCTGCCGCTGACATATCGCGCCGCCTACTTGGTCAATTCGACAAACGGCGACAGCACCTCCAGCAGAGAGAGACCACCGTGCGTCAATGTCGGGTAGCCGCCTTGGCTGCGCCACTTTCTGCGGCCCAGCGCCAACAGGTGTGCGCCGTGCGGGCTGTCGATTTGCAATGCAACCGGAGGCACGAAAGGGCCTGCGTCACCATTCCCCGTCTTGCTGCGCCCGCTTGAAAAAGTTTGCTTGAGGTGAGCGGCAACCTCGCCATCGGCATCAGGGAAATAGCCAGTGGCGGCGTAGCCGTGATCCGATGTGATGACCAAGCGCCGCCCAGTGGCGAGGCGCTCAACAAAGCCCCAAAAGTCGTCACAGGTAAGTTGCTGCGCGGCATCTTTGGTTAGGAGTTCCAGCCCCTGGCCTGCGCCGTAATCGTGCAGCTTGGCATCTGGCCAGTGGTGCCAGAACACCCAGTTCTTCGCGCCCGAGGCGTTGCCCACCAAGCCTGCGCAGTCCTTCCACGGCAAATCGATGGTTTCGGTCTGTGCGGGTTGCAGCTTATGCGCCAAGCCGCCGCCGTTGGCTTGCAGCTGGCTGCGGCTGGCCAGCCCCAATGCGCGGGCAAACGGGTTGGTCTCACTGGGCAGCTCGGATGCAGTAGCGGCCACCGTGTGCAGGGTGAATCCACGTTCTTTGGCTCCTTGCAGTAGCCAAGGCAGTTCGCGCAGCGAGAGGGCATCAAGAATCAGTACGGCGCGCGCGGCGCTATGGCCATAACCGGGTTCGTTCCACCAGCGCGCAAGCCGGTCTGAGGTACGTTCCACACCACTGATTTCGGGTTGACAAAAGGTCTGCCACAGATCCCAGCCGCTAGAGGCCAGGAACAAATCGAGCTCGCCAATCTCGCGGTCTCGCTTGACCACTTCGCCGGGAGCATTGCCTTCGGCCAGCGGTTTGGAGGCAATCTCTAGCGCCCGTTCGGTGATGATGCGCCATGCCTTTTTCGGGCTGTCCTGGGTCAGGCGCTGCAAGATTCGAGCATCCAACGCCATCAGTTGTCCTCCTTCTCAAGGCTCAGCTCGAAAGTCATGCCATCGGGCAGCTTCTTGAGCAGTTCCTTGAGCTGGGCGCCGGTGGCGGCAGATACCTTGATGGAGATTTCGGCCACCGGTGTGGCTGGGCCAATGCCCCAGCCTTCGAGCTTACCGATCAGGTTGAGCGGCGAGGTTGGAGGGTTAGAGAGAGGTATACGCGGTTTGGTCGTGCTGTTTGTGCCACCGAAAATTCCGCCCGGCGTAGAGGCTGGTGTGGATGGAGTACCAGGCTGCGGCTCTTGTACACCGGGGGCCGGGATTGTGCCGCCGCCAAAGATATCGCCGCCCAATCCACCATTGCCGCCAGCCGGTGGCTGCGGCGCGGGCGGCGTAGTGCCGCCGGTGGCGGACACGGCTGAGGGTTCCATCAAGAAGACTTCATCGAGCTGACGCCCGGTGTAGGAGAGCTTGGGCCGCAAGCGCCGCCAAGCTGTGTCCTCATCTTCGCCTGCCTGCGTTTGCAGATGCTCCAGATTACGCAGGTTGATGGCGATCTTGCCGCGCGCGCACAAGCGCAGGATGCGCTCCTTCATCGCGGTTTCACCCAGCCAGGGGATGCAATCCTGACCCGCAGGGCGAGGCTCTTGCAGTTCACGCAGCAGCTTGCCGAGGGGTGCGTTCACCGAGGCGGCTTCAAGCACGAGGTCTTCGAAGTCTTCGGGAACAAAGAGGTCGTTGGTCAGCGTTTCCTCGATGCCCTCGGGGATTTGTGCACCTTGCTTTCTCAGGTGTTCCGTACTGAACAGCGATTGTTGCGGGTTCTGGTGGTCGTAGCGGTGCAAGATGGCAAAGCGATCGAAGCGTTTTTTCAGGTTCTCGCGCAGCGTGCTTTCAAATTCCTTGTGCAGCCTTTTGTACTCGGGGTTCTGCCCGCTCCATTCCTGCGCCTTCATTTCGGCGCGAGTAAGGATGAGTAGGTCCCGATCCTGGAAGGCATTGGTAGAGCCAGATCGGGGCAACAGGAAGCGAATGGTGTTGCGGCGCTTTTGCAGGTGATCCTTGAGCCAACGGCCCAATGTCTGGTCAATTTTTTCCGGTTCTTCGGGCAGAACCAGAATGGGTAACCGGTCATCCCAGCGCTCCGGCTGCTCAGCTTCATCGAGCGAGGTCCACGGATCGTTTTGCCACGATTTCGGCAGCGCAATCACGCGGAAGGTTTTAGCGACCTCGTCGCTGCCTCCAATGACATAGCGCACTTGCTTGGCAAGCTGCGCCTGATCGGAACCATCGGTGAACAGCTTGTCATTGCGTGCGCAGGCCATCAGCTTGGCACGAGGGTTTTCTTCCTCGCGGAAGACCAACCGCGGGCCATCCTGGTGGATGTTGAAGCTGTTTTCGACAATAGTCGCCAGTTCGACCTGAAAGGCATTGCCATCCACCGGCTTGCTGCGGGTGATGTCCACTTGCAACGTGGCAGGCTCGGCCCCGGCAAGATTGCCAACGGCGATGGAGCGCAGCCACAACGCACCTATGATTTCTTGTAGGTGCGGCGCAAGGTTGGCATGGTCGTACACCGCCTCGGTGACCGAAATGATGTTGTGCTGTGCTTTTTCGCGTAGGGTGCGGTGGTGCTCGTTGGACACTGAATCCAGCAGCGCGCCAATGCCCGAGGCATCATCATCCAACCGAAAATCAGCAGCGGTGAGCACCGGTACCGCTTCGCCCCGGCTCTTGTAGAGGTTGGCCAGAATGCGAATCATGTCGCGCGTTTCCTGCGCATCCGTGGCAATCAGCACCTGTTCCTCAAGCAGACGCAGCAAGTGCGGTGCGTAGGGCCAGGACTCAGTGAATTCGCGGCGCTTGCGATCCTGCTCGGCGGGCGGCACGTCCAGCAGTCGGAAATATTCGGAGACGTGTTGCGCAACCAGGGATTCGATGGTGCCGTCTGCAATCTGCAGGCGGTTGTCGAACAAACGATGCAACAGCATCCGCCGTCGATCCTGTTGGATACGCTCGGCATTGCCTCCCGCCTTGAAGTCGATGGCCACCGGGTTGACACGGTGCACCTGCTGGTAGGCGTCGCTGCCGCCGTTGCGCACAGAGATCACCAGCACCAGTAGGTCGGGGCGCTCTTTGGCGATCTCCGACAGGATCTGGATGAAATTGAACGCCCAGTGCTTCCAAGGGTACTGCTTGGTGTTGGTCAGGCCATCGTACCAAGTCTGGAATTCGTCCAGGAGCAGCATCGTGGGCCGATGCTCAAGCAGTTCGATGATGAGCTTGTCCGAGGGGATGTCGGTCTTGGCCGCTCCCATACCTTCCCACTTGCCCTTGATGAATTCGCCGCGCGGATGGCGCTCGAACAGCAGGTCCCACAGGAACTTGTAGCGTTGACGGTGCAGGCTCTCGCCAATGACCAACATGCCATCGCGCAGCGCGATCTTGCCGATGCCGGGATCCCCCAGTGTGCTTGACCAGGAGCTGAGCCATGTGCCCGTCGATGCGGCATCGTTGACTGCGTGGTAGAGCGCTGCCATCAAGTGCGACTTACCCAGGCCGCGCTCGCCGATCACGACCACTGGCCGCCCTTGGTTGGGGCCAACGGCTTCGATGCCCTTCAGTAGATCGTGGGTGGGATAGGTGATCTCCAGGAACGCCTGTGCAGCGATCTGGGTGGCACCAGTGTTCGAGTCGTTGGAAAGCTCAATGGCTGTTCCCTTGAGGCGCTTGCCCCGAAATTCATCCCGAAGAGTCAATCCAAGCATTAGTTTTCTTCCTCTTTACGCGATTTTTCTTGAATATCGTCCTTGGACTGACCGGTTGACTGTTGCTTGATCCAGATTTCAATGTCCGCTCGCAGGAATCGCCACGTCCCACCAACTTTGAACGCGGGAATTTTTCCGTCAGCTGCTAAGCGGTAGACCGTGCGTTTGCCCGCCTTTAAATAGGCAGCCATTTCTTCAATGGTAAGAATTTCGTCGCTATCGGTCGGCATGACGTTGCTGCCCTGAAAAATAGTACATAGTTCTACGCAGTGTAGTTGAAATTGGCAAATATTGACAGACTTGGCAAGGACGTTGTGTTTTGTACCGCCTTGAAATTTTCGGTGCGTCTCCGCTTCGCGGATCGCGCTGCTCCAGGTTCGCTGTTCGCTCATCCCTGACGGGACTGGCAATCGCCAGCCTTCCACATCCCTGACGCCTACGGCCCGGCTTCCAGCTTCGGGCCTGCGCGCTTCGCTTGCGTGCGGTTCGGCACACGAGGGTGGCCGTTGCCATGTCCAGCCGTCACCCCTGACTTCATCACCTTACCCGCGACCGTAGCCCGCTCCCGTGTGCCGTCAAGGCGCGCAGGGCCGTGTCCTCGCTGCGCTGCGGGCCGCACCAACCCTGCGCTTGTCTCCTTGACGGCCCCCGTCCGCGCGCTCCTTTAGCCGCGGGCGATGAACTCAGGAAAGACGGTGGCAACAGGGCCAACCGGGTTCCTCGTGCCGACCGCACCGAACAGCCGAAAGGCTGGGCTCCGAATCTAGGAATCCGGTGTGCGGTTTGAACAGCCAACCTTTTTCGTCAGGAGAAATGCCATGCAACTCGCATCCCGATTCGCTTCCCGTTCCCCCTCGCTGCGCAGTGATTACCCGCTGTCCGACGATCAAATCCGCAAGGTCGCGCCGTCAATCTTCGCGGACGCCCCGCACGAAAGCCGTTCTGAGCGGTACGCCTATATCCCCACGTCCGCCGTGCTTGCGGAGCTTCGCAAAGAAGGGTTCCAGCCCTTCATGGCGTGCCAGACCCGCGTGCGCGACGAAGGCAAGCGCGAACACACCAAACACATGCTGCGCCTGCGCCATGCAAGCCAGATCAACGGCGCGGAAGCCAATGAAATCGTGCTGTTGAACTCGCATGACGGCACCAGCAGCTATCAGATGCTGGCCGGCATGTTCCGGTTCGTGTGCAGCAATGGCCTTGTCTGCGGCGACACCGTGGCCGATGTGCGCGTGCCCCACAAAGGCGACGTGGCCGGACTGGTCATCGAAGGCGCTTACGAAGTGTTGAGCGGCTTCGACCGGGTGAAGGAATCTCGCGATTCCATGCGCGCTATTACCTTGAACGATGGCGAATCCGAAGTGTTCGCCCGCGCCGCGCTGGCCCTCAAGTACGACGACCCCGACAAGCCCGCGCCCATCACGGAATCGCAAATCCTGATGCCGCGCCGCCACGACGACCGCCGCCCGGACTTGTGGAGCGTGTTCAACCGCACGCAAGAGAACTTGACCCAAGGCGGCCTGTGCGGGCGCAGCGCCAACGGACGCCGCCAGCAAACCCGCCCGGTGCAGGGCATCGACCAAAACATCCGCCTCAACCGTGCGCTTTGGCTGCTGGCCGATGGCATGCGCCAGTTGAAAGCCTGAACCCCCACGCGGCAGGGGCAGGCAGCAGCCCTTGCCGCTTCTCTCGCTGCTGCATCTCTAACCGCAAGGAGTTATCACCATGAACGCCGTCACCCAAACCGAAACCCGCGCCATCGAAACCGCCGCGCCGCTGGAAGTGGCCGACCCGACCAAGAACCTGATTTTGGTTCCGCTCTCGCAGTTGCTGCCGCGCCGCTCCAAGCGCAACGCACGAAAGACCCCGCGCCTGTCCATTCCCGAACTGGCCGCGAGCATCGCCCGCATCGGCCTGCTGCAAAATCTCGTCGTCATCCTTACCGCCGATGGCGAGCAATACGAAGTGGTGGCCGGCGACCGCCGACTGACCGCATTGAAGCTGCTGGCGAAGAAGAAGCGCATCGCCGCCGACTTTGAGGTGCCTTGCCTGCTGGTGCCGGACGCTTCGGCCCGTACCGTCAGCCTCGCGGAAAACCTGCTGCGCGAGCAGATGCACCCGGCCGACCAGTTCGAGGCGTTCGCCGCACTGGTCAAGGAAGGCCGTCCCATCGAAGACATTGCCGCCGACTTCGGGGTGTCCCCGCTGGTGGTGCAGCGGCGCTTGAAGCTGGCGAACGTCTCGCCGCGCCTCATGGCCGACTACCGGGCCGGAGGCGTCACGCTGGAACAGTTGATGGCCTTGACCATCACCGACGACCACGCCGCGCAGGAAGCCGCGTTCTATGGTGCGCCGGAATGGCAGCGCAGCCCGTCCAAGCTGCGCGAGCGCCTGACCGAGCGCGAAATCGACGCCGCGCACGCGCTGGTGCGCTTCGTCGGGCTGGACGCCTACCGGCAGGCAGGCGGCGGCATCCGCCGCGACCTGTTCGCGGAAGGCGATGCCGGAACCTACCTCACCGATACCGCAGTGCTGGAAGCGCTGGTGCGCGACAAGCTGGATGCGCTGGCCGGGAACGTGCGCGCCGAGGGTTGGGCGTGGGTGGAAGCCGTGCCGCACATGAGCTACGCCGAGCGGCAGGCATTCCAGAACGCGCCGCGCCAGCGCCGCGAACCGACCGCCCGCGAAGCCCGCCGCATTGCCTCGCTGCAAAGCCGCCTCGACAAGATCGACGCCGAACTGGAAGAAGCCTACGACGCCGAGGACGAGGACAAGACCGAGGCGCTGGAACCGCGCCGCGAACAGGTCGCCGGGGAACTGCAAGCCGTGGAGGAAGCCTTGCAGGGCTACGCCCCGGACGTGCGCGCCGTGGCCGGCGCCATCGTCACGCTCGACCGTGAGGGAGAAGCAGTGATTCATCGCGGGCTGCTGCGTGAAGCCGAAGCCAAGGCGCTGCGCACGCTGGAACGCTTGCGGCAGGGGTTCGGCAGCGCGGAAGGCGAAGCCGGGAACGACGACGAAGGCGAGGACGCCGAACAGCCCAAGGCCGCGAGCCTGTCCGACCGGCTGGCGCAGCGGTTGAGCGCACACCGCACCGCCGCGCTGCAAATCGAAGTCGCCCGGCATCCGCAAGTCGCGCTGGCCGCACTGGTGCATGGCATGGTGCAGACCGTCTTGCAGGACAGTCACTACGGCCACGACCTGCCGCTAGGCGTGAGCCTGAAAGTGCAACACCGGCTGGAAGGCATGGCCCCGGACTGGCCGGAATCGCCTGCCGCCGTGGCCCTGCGCGAGTTGCAGCAGGTTGCGGGCGAAGCGCTGCCGGAGGACAGCGCCGAACTGTTCGCCGCGCTGCTGGCGATGGAGCAAGGCGAACTGGTGCGGCTGCTGGCGGTATGCGTGGCGGCGACCGTGGACGTGGTGACGCCTCGCGCCACGGCGCACCAACCGGGCGCGGAACTGGCGCAGGCCGTGGGGCTGGACATGGCCGCATGGTGGCGGCCCACCGCCGAAGGCTACTTCAAGCACGTTTCCAAGGCGGTGATTCTGGAAGCCGTGGGCGAGTTTGCGCCGTCGCACGCCGCCCGACTGGCGAAGTTGAAGAAGGCCGACATTGCCAGCGAGGCGGAACGGCTGGCCGATGGTACGGGCTGGATGCCCGCCATCTTCAAGGCCGAAGGCGCGGAAACTGCGCCGGAGGAAACGCAGGCGCAGGACGCTCCGGAGGATGCCGAGGCAATGGCGGATGAACCCGCCGAGGCACTGGCTGCTTGACCCGCGCCGAAGGCAAGCGCCCCGGCCTCGACCGGGGCGCTTCGCTTGAAGGAGAAGCCCCCATGACCCGCACCACCACCAGCCGCCCGCGCATGGCGGCGATCTATGCGCCCGGCACGGTACGCGCTCGCCGCTGGCACGGCGAAGGCGACGTGCGCGGCTACCGTCCGCCCCCCGGCTGGACAGCCAGCGCCGACCTGACCGACTTGCATCCCATCACAGGCCGCGCCTTGCCGCGTGCCATGTGGTGGATTATCGAAACCAAGGAATAACGAGCCGCACCGGCCCCAAGCCGTTCCGCCTTGGGGCCGGTGGTCAAAAATCCGGTCGCGGCGGTGGCCGCGCCCGGTTTCAGCGTCCAAAGCAAAATCGCCATGTCGCCGCCTTCGACCAGGCGGCGACGTGGCGGACGTGCAAGTGCCTTGCACGCGGTACAGCCATCGGCGCCCGCTGGCGCGGGCAAGGTTTCGATGGCGCCCCGCCGTAGTGGGTGGGGCTTGTGGGGCTACGCCCCGGCTTGCTGCGGCAGGTTGTGCCAAAGCGTGCCGTCCTCGACGCTGGCGGTTCGCGCCTGTACGTCACGAAGGGCGGTTCACCGACACGCCCCCCGGCCTCGCTATGAAGCATCCACGCCACGCCTCAAGCCCATCACCGCAATCTGCGGCAAGAGGCGTTCTCGCTTGTCGTTGGGGTGTTGGCCTTGCCCGCGTCAGGGCGCAAGCCGGTGAAGCCGTCACGCTGGATGCCGAGTCGGCCACGTCTCCATTCGGGAGCGGGCGGCCCGTGCGTCCTTGGCTTGTCGTGAATCCTGGCGAGGGAACGGCTGCGCCTTGGGCTTCATGGCCGCAACCTTTCAGCGAAAACAATTTCCCCGCCGCTGCGCGGCTTCCTCGCGGGACAATTTCTTTTCGCTTCCAGGTTCTCCACGGTGTTGCGACCGCTGCGCGGTGCGGCCAGCCCATCCCCCGCCGGCCGGATCACAACAAGGCCGCACTGGCGCGACCTTGTTCAACCCGAAAGGAGAAACATCATGGCTAACATCGGCACCTTCACCGCAGAGAAAGACGGCTTCACCGGCACGCTTCGCACCCTGACGCTCAACGTCAAGGTCAAGCTGGTTCCCAACGACAAGGGCGACACCGAGAACGCCCCCGACTTCCACCTTCAGGCGGCCGGCCACGAGATCGGCGCGGCGTGGAAGAAGACCAGCCAGGCCGATCGTCCGTACCTGTCGGTTTCGCTCGATGACCCTTCGTTCCCGGCGACGGTCTATGCCCGCCTGATCGAGAACGAGGACGGCACGCACGACCTGATCTGGTCGCGCAGCAAGCCCAAGGCGGCCTGACGGCCGCCCACCGCGCCCCGCCCATTGCGGCGGGGCGCCGTGCTGCTGGCGCAGCACGTCACGCACGCGCCTACGGCGTGTCGCGCTCCTTCAACACCGCCTCCAGTTCCTGCCGCACCTGCGCCAGAAGCTGATCGGTCTTGCGCGTGCTGTCGCCGGCATAAGCCAGCGTCAGCAGCGTGAGCGGATGCACGTCCATGACCTCGCACAGCTCGGTCAGCTTGTGCATGGTCGGGCTTTTCAAGTCACGTTCCAGCGAACTCATGTAGGTGCGGCTGGACACGTCGGAGAACGCTTCCTGGCTCAAGCCGCGCGCTTTCCTGACCGTCCGTATTGCCGTCGCCAATGAGTGTTTCGCTGTCACCAACTTGGTTTCCCCGTAAAAACCAAGATGACAGCCCATTGCACTCAATAGGGCTACAATCTAAAGTGTTCATTTCTGCCTGGCCGAACCGCTTTCGTGCTTTTACGGAAATCCGCATGGGCGGATTCCGACAGAATCGGGGAACCGCATCTGTGTCTTTCCTGGCCTGCGTAATTCCGCTTCTGCGAATCCGTGCATGTACGGATTCGATGGCTTGCGCCTTCGTGCTTTCCCGCCAAAGCACGAAGGCGCTTCGGCGGTTCCGCGCTTCGGTGGAAAATCGTATCCGTGCATCCTCCGATGCGTGGGGATTCGGGCCATGACCCAGCCGCTTGTCACCGCTGAACAGCAGGCGCAACTGCTTGCCGTCGGCGCGGCACGCGCCGACGGCCGAAGCATCGACCCGATGCCGGCGGTGCGACTGTTCACCCCCGACGCGCACGCCACCTGGCTGCTGGCCGCGCTCGACCCGGCCGATGGCGATACGGCCTGGGGACTGATCGACCTGAGAATAGGCATGCCCGGCCTGGGCCATGTGAAGCTGTCCGATCTGGCGTCCATCGTCGGGCCGAACAAGCAACCGGTGATGCGCGATCGCTACTTTCAGCCGATGCGGCTGCTATCGGAGTACCTGCGTCTGGCCGAGGAGAACGGCTCGATCACCGACTGAGCAGTCCCAGCCAACGACGGCGCATTCTGACTATTTCAGTCTTACCCAAGACCTGCGCAGTCTGAATCCGCACTCTTGCACCGCAGCGGTGCGCTTCTGTTGCAAACAGTCATGATCTTTGGCGCGGGCTGCTGCACGGTGCTCCATGCTGCGCACCATTTTTGCGGAGGCGCAGCCGTCGCATTCAGACGATTTCCGCAATGCCCTGGAGCGAATCAGTCTTGACACCAGCAGTTACAGCTTACCCCGATCTTGATGACGACTTGATGGCGACTCAATAGCTCTTGCACGCCGGAATCCGTGGCGACGTTCCTGCTGAACGACAGGAGGTTGCGTCATGGCTGACCCGAGCGCCGAATACTGGTATCCGACCGCTGCGTATCTCTACACGCTGCACCTCGACGGCCCCGCGCTGGCGTGGGAATACCTGCGCCGCCACCCCGACTACCGCCGCGACTGGCTGCGCCGTCGCCGTCGGCCGGAGACGGCGCACGCCTGGGGGCTTCGCCTGCTGGAAGATCCTGCCCTGGATGCGCGCGACGCGCATCCGATCTGGTTCCCCGATGCCGACACAGTGGTTCAGCTCTACCCGGATGCCGACCCGCCACCCGATGCGTTGGCCTTCGAGTTCTGGCGCATTCCCGGCCAGAAGCATCTGATCCACGATGGCAAGCGCCTGGTGGTGCTGGCACACTGGCCGGGGTGCTGCCTGCGGCTGGTGATCGCTCCCGGCCTGGAGGATGGCATGGCCTACGCCTATGCCATCCGCGCCTGCGCCACACCTTGCGTCCGCTATCAGGCACTGGCGGCTGAGCTGGACAAGCTGGCCATCGCTGGCGACGCCTTACCCGCGGGAATGGCACGGCCAAGACCGACACTCGCCACATTGCTGGAGTTGAACACGCTCCAGGCGCTCGACGGCACCCTGGCGGGCGCGTCCTTGCGCGACGTGGCCGAAGGGCTGTTCGGCGCCGATGCGGTCGCGAACGACTGGCACGCGGACAGCGCCTTGCGCGCCCGCGTTCGCCGGCTGGTGCGCCGGGGCGATGCGCTGATGCACGGCGGCTATCGCCGCCTGGCACAGCTTCCGTCCGTTGCACAGGGACGCGCTGCATCCCCTGCAAAACGTCCCTGAGCAGGAAGCCTTGCTTTCTTGAGACTGCCTCCATCCGGCCGCGCTGTGTGGCCGGGCTTTGCCGACCGATGGAGGTTCACACCATGCGACCCGCACCCTTGCGGCCTGCCGCCGCTGCTGTCGCTGCGCCCGCGCAGCCCCAACGCTACCTGACCAACGACGAGGCCGCCGAGTACCTGCGCCTTAGTCCTCGCACGCTGGAGAAGCAGCGCGTGATCGGCGGCGGCCCGAAGTTCCGCAAGTTCGGCCGGCGCGTCATGTACGCCGTGAGCGACCTCGACGCCTGGGCCGATGCGCGCAGCTATGAGGCCACGTCCGACCCGGAATACGCCGAGCGTCATGCGGGTGACTACCGTGACGGCCGCTGATCGTCGGTGCGTGAGTGGCCTCCGCCATGTCCAGCCCTCCAGGGCAAGCCTTGCGGCAGCGCGAACAGCTCGACCTGTTCCGCGCACTGCCCGGCGAAATGGCGCCGCGCGACAGTCAAGACCTCATGGCCTTTCCGTTCTTCTCGCTGGCGAAGTCGCGGCGCACAGCGCCGATCGACTTCCGCAGCGGGAACATCACCATCCGCGTGGAAGGCACGGCCGAGCACGGCATCGCCACGATATGGGATGCCGACGTGTTGATATGGGCCGCCTCGCAGATCGTGGAGGCGCGCGACGCGGGCATTCGCCCGTCGCGCTGGATACGCGCTACGCCCTACGAAATCCTGCGCTTCATCGGGCGCGGCACATCCCTCAACGACTACCTGCGCCTGAAAGCCGCGCTCGACCGGCTGCAATCGACCAGCGTGGCGACTTCCATCCGCGAAACCACGGGAAGGCGCCTGCATCGCTTTTCATGGGTAAACGAATGGCGCGAGCTGGCCGATGCCAGTGGCACGCCGCTGGGCATCGAGCTGATCCTGCCGGACTGGTTCTATGCCGGCGTGCTCGACGCCGCCCTGGTGCTGACCATCGATCCGGCCTATTTCCGCTTGAAGGGCGGCATCGAGCGGTGGCTTTACCGCCTGGTGCGCAAGCACGGCGGGCGGCAGGAATACGGCTGGCAGTTCGATTTCCGGCACCTGCACCGCAAGTCCGGCAGCACGGCGCGTTTCTCGGACTTCGCCTACGACCTGCGCGTGCTGGTCGCGCGGCAGTCGCTGCCCGGCTATGTCCTGGGCATCGAGTCGATGCCGGACGAAAGGCTGGAACTGCTGACCTTCCGGCCCGTGCCGTTCACGGCACGGGGATAACTGCGGGAAAACCTGTGGACGGGCTCGTGCTATCGGGAGTACGGGGTATCGTGCTATCGGGAGTACGCCTATCGTGCTATCAGGAGTACGAAAACGCCGGAAAGCCAGTAACGGCGCGGGTTTGCGGCCCCTCTAACTTACCTAACTATAAATCTCTAACTTTTTATAGAAGCGCGCCGTTTCGGTGGACAACCGCCAAACGGCACGGCGGACAGCGTTTCGCATGGCAGGCAAAGCCCGGCTTTCCAGCATGGGAGGCCGCGTCATGATCGTTGCCTTGCTCAACCAGAAAGGCGGCGTCGGCAAGACCACGCTCGCCACCCACATTGCCGGCGAACTCGCGCTGCGCGGCCAGCACGTCATCCTGCTGGATGCCGACCCACAAGGTTCCTCGCTGGACTGGACGCAGCGCAGAAGCCAGCAGGGCTTGCCACGGCTGTTCAGCGCCGTGGGCCTCGCCCGCGAGACGCTGCACCAGGAAGCGCCGGAACTGGCCCGCCGCGCCGATCACGTCATCATCGACGGGCCGCCGCGCATCGCCGCCCTGGCGCGTTCCGCGCTGCTGGCGGCCGAGCGCGTGCTGATCCCCGTGCAGCCCAGCCCCTACGACCTGTGGGCCAGCGCCGAGATGGTCGCGCTGATCCGCGAGGCACAAGTCTTCCGGCCTGCGCTGCGCGCGGCCTTCGTCATCAACCGGCGCGTCAGCACCACCATCATCGGCCGCGAAGCGCGGCAATCGCTGGCGGAACAGCCGCTGCCAGCGCTGCGCGCCGAGGTTCGGCAAAGGATCGTCTTTGCCGACAGCGTGGCCGCTGGCCGGCTCGCCCGCGAAACCGCGCCTGACAGCGCCGCCGCACGCGAGATCGCTGCGCTGGTCGATGAACTGCTGCGGTGGCCGGCATGAGCAGAGACAGCACCACCCGCAACGGTTCGCGTGCCAGCAAGCGCGTCGGCATCGGTGCGCGTCCACCCGCGAATCCGCACGCCGAGGCGTGGATTCGCCAGGGGGATGCCGATGCGCTCAACAAAGGCGACCTTTACACGGCCCGCCTGACGCTCGACGTGACGCCCGCGCTGCGCGCACGCATCAAGATCGCCGCCTTCGGCCAGGGCGTGACCGTAGCCGAACTGCTGCGCGGCCTGCTGGAGCGGGAGTTTCCCCCGGAGAACACGCCATGAACGCATCCGCTTTGCCTGCGGCGAACGCCCCCACGGCTGCGCTGCTGCACGCGCCTTCGGCACTCGCCGGCTTGGCCGGCAACGTGCCGTTAACGCGCGTTTCGCTGGCCTACATCGAACCGCGCTTCAAGCTCTACCTGCGCTTCGGCGAACCGGCGCGCACGCTCCAGCTTGACCGCTGTCGGCGCTGCGCGGTGTTCTTGCCGAACGCGGTTCTGTGCCGCATCCGCTGGCAGGCCAACGACTACGGCACGATCCGCTGGCAGCTCATGGTGATGCAGGCTGGCACGCCGCTCGATGCCGTACAGCGCATCCCTGGCGTGCAGCCGGGCGCACGCCTGCTGCTTCACGCCGAGGGCGAGAACGCCGTGCGCGCCGTGCTGGAACGTATCGACGGCATCGAGGCGCTGGGCATCGCCCCGTCTGCCGTCTCGCCCGCATACTGGCGCACGCTGGGCAACCGGCTCGCGGCGCGCTTGCGGCTGCCCGAATACACCGCCGAGCGGCACGCCGCCTGGCTCGCCGGGAAGGTGCTGCCATGACGACCGTTTCCGCTTCGTCCGCCCCGCCGCGTCCTCGCTCGCACCTGCGCGCTCGTATCGTGCTCGCGGGTCTGACCGCCTGCGGCCTCGCTGCGCTGGCCTGGGCTGCTTTCGTGTCGCCGCTTCCGCGCCTGACGTACAACCCATCCGACAGCGTGGCGGTCGGATGGTATCGCATCGAACCGTTCGACCCGCGCACCGCCTCGCTGCCACGTCCGTTGTCCGTGGACAGCATCGTGCTGGTGCCGCTGCCAGCCGAGGCTGCCGCACTGGCTGCGCAGCGCGGCTACCTGCCGGCGCACGTTCCGCTGCTCAAACGTGTGGGCGCGGTCGCGCCGCAGCACATCTGCATCGTCGCCGGTCAGGTACGCATCGACGGCGTGCCGATGGCCGCTGCGCTGCCTGCCGACCGGCTGGGCCGGCCGCTGCCATCCGTGCAGCTTTGCCGCCGTCTCGAAGCGGGCGAGCTGTTCCTGTTGAGCACGACCAACCCGGCGTCGTTCGACAGCCGCTATTTCGGCCCGGTCAGCGCATCCGCCGTGATCGGCGTCGCGCATCCGGTTTGGCTGGAGACACGCCCATGATGGCCACCGATTCACTGCACGTTGCCGTGCCTCTCATCGTGCCATCGGGCATGTCGTTCTACGGTTCGTCGCAGTGTCGTCGCGCGTGCAGTGCGGGTGCTAATCCTAGGCATTGGGCACTGCACTTCGCGCTGCCTTCGGCGCAGCCGTCCAACGTGCAGGCGTCTTGCCTCGAACGTGCCTGGCCTGCGGCCATTGGCGTGTTCGCCGACGGGCTGGCTGCTGGTGCAGCAGCGCCGCCGGGCCGACGATGCCCGGAGCGACAGCGAGGGGCAAAGGCGGAAGGCAAGACAAAAGGACGCGGCACCGGGCCTCGTCGAAAGCCAGTCTGCACATGGGGGTGGCGCGGCACGCAGCGGCTTCGCCACCGTGCCGCTTGGGGCGCGAGGCCCGCGCCAATGCAGGCATGTCCGCGTGCTTCGCACGACCGGACACGCCAGAGCTTGCAGGGAGCGCAACCATGACCGACCGCCGCGACGATGATTTCCGCATCCGCCCCAGCGCCCCAAAGAACCGGGGCCAGGGCTTCGTCTCCAAGGTGCTCAAGCAGGCGGGCAAGGCCAGCGGCGGTAAGTTCTCGGTGCGCCGTCCCGCAGGCAGCAGCGGCAGCGCACGCGCTGGCCAGCGGCCCGGCTCGCGCCTGGGGCGCGGCCACACGGCGGCGCGCTTCGCCGGGGCGAAGCTGACGCCCATGTCGCGGCGCGTGACCATCAAGACGCTGCTGGTCAACCAGCGCAACGCCAGCCCGCAATCGCTCGCCAAGCACCTGCGCTACATCGAGCGCGATGGCGTGGGCCGCGATGGCGAGCCGGGCCAAGCCTACGGGCCGCAGGCCGATGCCGCCGACCTCGATGCGTTCAAGGAACGCTGCGCCGACGACCGGCACCACTTCCGCTTCATCCTCTCGCCCGAGGATGGCGCTGAACTGGAGGACTTGCGCACCTATACGCGGCACCTCATGGGCCGCATGGAGGCCGACCTGGGCACGGGCCTCGATTGGGTGGCCGTCAACCACTGGAACACCGACAACCCGCACACGCACATCGTCGTGCGCGGGCGCGACGACACCGGCAAAGACCTCATCATCGCGGGCGACTACATCGCGCACGGCTTCCGCCATCGCGCCGCCGAACTGGCGACCGAATGGCTGGGGCCACGCACCGAGCTGGAGATCCAGCAGACCTTGCAGCGCGAGGTGGAGCAGGAGCGGTGGACGAGCCTGGATCGCACGCTCAAGCGCGAGCTGGGCGACGATGGCCTGGTGCATGTCGAACGGCTCAACGAGCCGAGGTTGCAACGCCAGCGCCTGCTGCTGGTCGGCCGCCTGCAACGCTTGCAGCGCCTGGGCCTGGCCGATGAAACGCAGCCCGGCACCTGGGCCGTCCATGCCGACGCTGAAAAGACCCTGCGCGCCTTGGGCGAGCGCGGCGACATCATCCGCACCATGCAGCGGGCCATGCGCGGCGAGCCGCGCGAGCTGGCGGTTTTCGAGCCGAGCGACAACGGCCGAACCATCCTCGGCCGCGTGGCCGCGAAGGGGCTGGCCGACGAGCTGCGCGACCGGGGCTATCTGGTCATCGACGGCGTGGACGGCAAGGCCCACTACGTCGCGCTGAACGCCCGCGACGAGCTGGCGAACTATCCGACCGGCGCCGTGGTGGAGGTGAAGGGATCGGCCGACGTGCGCGCGGCCGACAAGAACATCGCCGCGCTGGCGAGCGATGGGCTGTACCGCACCGATCATCACCTAGCGATTGAGCAAGGCCGAGCCAAGCCCGGCCGTGACCCGCAGGAAGTCGTCGCGGCCCACGTCCGCCGCCTCGAGGCTCTGCGCCGGGCCGGCATCGTGGAGCGCGTGGCCGAAGGGCTATGGAAGGTGCCGGACGACCTGGCCGAGCAGGGCCGCCGCTACGACGCGCAGCGCCTAGGCGGCGTAGCCGTGGAACTGAAATCGCACCTACCCATCGAGCGGCAGGCCCGCGTGATCGGGGCCACCTGGCTCGACCAGCAATTGATCGGCGGCGGCTCGGGCCTGGGCGACCTGGGCTTTGGCAGCGAGGCCAAACAGGCGATGCAGCAGCGCGCCGACTTCCTGACCGAACAGGGGCTGGCCGAGCGGCGCGGGCAGCGCGTGATCCTCGCCCGGAATCTGCTGGGCACGTTGCGCAACCGGGAACTGGCGCAGGCCGCCAAAGACATTGCTGCCGAAACCGGCCTGGAGCATCGGCCGGCAGCGGACGGGCAGCGCATGGCCGGCATTTACCGGCGCAGCGTCATGCTCGCCAGCGGGCGCTACGCCATGCTCGATGACGGCATGGGATTCAGCCTGGTGCCGTGGAAGCCGGTGATCGAGCAGCGGCTGGGACAGCAGCTAGCCGCAACGGTGCGCGGCGGCGGGGTGTCGTGGGAGATTGGGCGGCAGCGTGGGCCGTCAATCAGCTAGTGCCAATCCGTGTATTTCGCTTTGTTTGAAAGCCTCCGTCAGTTCCAAGAGCGCGCACTGCCAATGTGACGTCAGCTCACGTATCGCGTTGCTTCCATGTTCAGTTAGAACAATTTCGATAACTCTTCGATCATGCGTGCGATCCACACGCTCTTGCGCCGCTCTTTGGATCATGTCCTTGTGCTCAAGACGGTCTAGCAGCCTTGTAACCGAAGCCGAATCGACTGCAAGGCTACGAGCCAAAGTGCTAGGCGTACATGCTGGAGCGGCAGAAATATGGTGTAGTGCCATCACCTGCACAGCGGTCAAACCAAACGGAGCAGCGACGCCGTTCAGCACTTGATTCCTTGCTGTGAAAAGCCGCGTGATGGCCGTGCAAAGTTCCATCACCTTAAGGAAGCTCTGAACAATTCCCCCGCCCAACGGTAAACTTCGTCTGTCACGCCCTCTCGAGTCTGTTCATCATGAGCCAACTGAGTTTTTCTGAAGCGGAATTTGCCGGTAAGCGCAAGAAGACACGCCGTGAGAAGTTCTTGAACGAGATGGATCGCACGGTGCCGTGGGATTACCTGGCCGGTGAGATTGCCAAGCACTACCCGCAAGAAGGCAAGGTGGGTCGCCAGCCGTATCCCATTGAGACGATGCTGCGGATTCACTTCATGCAGCAATGGTTCAACCTGAGCGACCCAGCGATGGAAGAGGCGTTGTACGACAGTTTTTCGATGCGCCAGTTCGCCAAGCTGCCCGGTGGTCGTGCGCCGGACGAGACGACGATCCTGAACTTTCGTCACCTGCTTGAGAAGCACAACATTGCCGAAGAAATGTTCGAAGGCGTGAACCTGCTGCTGCAAGACTATGGGCTGATGGTGCGCCGGGGAACGATTGTGGACGCGACGATCATCGATGCGCCCAGCTCGACGAAGAACGCCCAGGGCGCGCGGGACCCCGAGATGCACCAGACCAAGAAAGGCAATAACTACTTCTTCGGCATGAAGGCGCACATCGGGGTCGATCTGCATACGGGCCTGGTGCATTCGGTGGTGGGTACGGCGGCCAACGTGGCGGATGTGACGCAGGTCGATGGGCTGCTGCACGGGGAGGAAGAACTGGTCTTGGGTGATGCGGGCTATCAAGGTGTGGGCAAGCGCGAAGAACACCAGGGGCGCGATGTGCAGTGGCATATTGCGTTGCGCCCGAGCCTGCGCAAGAAGTTGAGCAAGACGGTGCAATCCTTGCAAGACGCCTATGAACACACCAAGGCCAGCCTGCGGGCCAAGGTGGAGCACCCGTTTCGGGTGATCAAACGGCAGTTCGGCTACACGAAGGTGAGGTATCGGGGGCTGGCGAAAAACACCGCGCAGTTGCTGACGCTGTTCACGTTGAGCAATCTGTGGATGGCGCGACGACATTTGATGGCAGAGGTGCGCCCATAAGGCACCAAGGGGCCCGGAAACGGGCTCTTTTGAGCGAAAACACGACGGAAAATCGGGATTTTGGACGTTTTTTTCTGATTTTCTGAAATCAGGCGACAAGCAGTGATGAATTTGGGTCGGCTGGCTGATTGTTCAGACCGTCCTTAAGGGCGTCATCTGATTTCTTCGTACCGATTGCCCCATTCGGCATCATGATTGGGAGCGCTTATTGGGCGAGTCTTCACCGCGACCATAGGCACGCATGAATGTCACCACGGCCGCGTTCGCCCACTGGTCAATCTGCGCCGAGGAAGGCGCGGCATCCGGATGAGTCAGGCACTGAAGCTGTGGCTCACCCCGCACCAGATTGTTGAACAGACTGGCAGCCGTCTCGCGGCCAATCTCGCCAAGATCGACTTCACCGGATGCCGCCGCATTGGCCAGTTGTTCGGCCACCATCGCCGTCATGACCTGCGGGCCAGCCAGATAGAACGTCCGTGCGAGCTTGGGGAAGCGCGGGCCTTCAGCGATCACGACGCGGAAGATAGCCAGCCCGCCTGGAGAGAGCACGATGTTCAAGTAGGCCCGCGCCAACAGGGTCAACGTCTCTCGCAGCTTCCCCGGACGGAACTTGATGCCCTGCACGGTGTTCGTGAACGCAGCACATTCGGCTTCGATCACCGCGGTGAAGAGTGCTTCCTTGTTCGCGTAGTGCGCGTAAACCGTGGACTTGGACACGCCGGCCTCGCGCTGGATCATGTCGGTTGTTGCCGCGCTGAACCCGTGGGTCAGGAAGACGTTTCGCGCAGCTCGCAGGACGGTGAGAGCCTTGGCGTTCAGATCGCCGCTGCTCGGCGGCGGGGAGGTCATGACTTGGTTGGTTCGTCGCATCTGCTTGGTTGGAAGTTTTGACACGGTGGCCTGGATTCGGTATAGTACCAAACCGCTCGGTACGTATCAACTTAGTCATTCGCCTCACGGGTGCCTGCATTATGCAGAAGCACTAGAATTTCCTGTAGGTCGTTGGCTTAATTTTTGTTGCTGGATCAAACCGAGCGGTTCGGTACTATTCGCATATTGGGTGAACCTTCATGACGTCACAACCGCTGCTTTCACAACTGCTGCGACAAGCAGGCACGGCGCTCTGCGCGATCTCACTGGTCGGCTGCGCGGTTGGTCCTGACTTCGTGAAGCCCGACGACAGGCTCGCGTCCGTTCAACTGTCGCCCAGGGCGGACTACGCACCGCCGAATGAAACATCCGCTGCGAACTTCCCTTCTTCATGGTGGACGTTGTTCAACGATGACGTGTTGGCAGATCTGCAAGCCCGTGCACAGACGGGCAACCTCAACTTGCAGATCGCCTCCGAGCGCATCGAGCAAAGCCGGGCGCAGTTGGGAATTGCCTCGTCGCTGCTGCTGCCCAGCGTGGGCGCCTCGGCGGGCTATAGCCGCGAGGCCCTCAGCGAACACGGCAAGTTCGCCGCGTTGGGCGCTCCGACGAGCGCGAGCGATTTCTGGCAGTTGGGATTCGACGCCAGTTGGGAACTCGATCTATGGGGCCGTGCGCGGCGGTCGCGCGAAGGTGCTTCGGCAGCCTTCGAGGTCACGGTGTATGAGCGAGAGGCGGCACGGGTGGCCCTGTCCGCCGAAGTGGCCCGCACCTATCTCCAGTTGCGCGGAACACAAGCGCAACTGGACATCACCCGGCAGAACTTGGAAGTCGCCGATCGCACCCTTCGCCTTGCCGAAAGCCGAGAGCGCAACGGCGTCGCCACACGCTTTGAAACCTCCTCGGCACGTGCGCAACTGGCAACGGTCGAGGCGCTAGTGCCCGAGCTGACCCAGCGCCTCAATACCCTGATGAACGCGCTTGCGCTACTGCTGGGAGAGGAGCCGCGCGCCCTTGATGCGCAGTTGCTTGAAGCGATGCCCTTGCCTTCGCTTCCTTCCAATGTACCGGTGGGTCTGCCCTCCGAGTTGGCGCACAGGCGACCGGACATACAGCGCGCCGAAGCCCAACTCCATGCTGCGACGGCGGCCATCGGCGTCGCCAAAGCTGACTTCTATCCACGGATCGGCTTGCGGGGAAGAGTCGGCGTCGAAGCCTTCGAGTTCAACGACCTCGACAGTTGGGATTCCCGGTTCTTCTCTGTCGGCCCGGCGGTTTACCTCCCCATCTTTCAGGGCGGGCGGCTGAAGCAGCGCCTGGCGCTGAACGAGGCACGGCAAAGAGCCGCAGCCATCGCCTACCGGCAGACGGTGCTGCAAGCCTGGCATGAAGTGGACAACGCCCTGGACGCCTGGGCAGCCCAGCAAAACCGCCATACCGAATTGCTGGTTTCCTATGAACAGAACAAGCAGGCGCTGCATGCTGCCGAGCGCGGCTATCAGGAAGGCGCTGCCGACTACCTGAACGTCCTGGCCGCGCAGCGCAGCGTCCTTGCCAGTCAGACCAGCCTCAATACCAGTGCTACCAGCGCCGCGCTCACTCTGGTCAATCTCTACAAGTCGTTGGGCGGTGGGTGGAACCCCGACGCACTCGCATCCGAGCCGCAGGCCGGAAGCGATGCGGCCCTGACGACCACCTTGTCGTCGGCCACCTCGCAATCGAAGGTTGACCAATGAGTGCCGCAGCGTTGCAGCCGACAGCGGCGCCACCCGCGCCCGCTGCTGCGGCAGCCCCTCCGAAACGGGCGATTGCCGGGCTGGTCGGCATCCTCATCGCGGCCATGATGGCCGGACTGAACAACCGCGTGGGCGCGTTGGCCCTGGCGGACGTGCGCGGCGCGCTGGGCTTCGGCCTGGACGATGCCTCCTGGCTCACGACCGTCTACAGCGCGGGCGAAGTGATCGCCATGCCGTTCTCGGCATGGTTCGCCATCACGCTGTCGGTACGCCGATTCGAACTTTGGATGATCGGCGCGTGCACCTTGCTGGCGGTGTGCATTCCCTTCATCCATGACCTCCATCTGCTGCTGGCCATGCGCTTCCTGCAAGGCATCGCCAGCGGCACGATGATTCCCGTGTTGATGATGGCGGCGTTGAAG